>JAURGS010000115.1 GCA_030833685.1 Rhodoferax sp.
GATCAGGCAGCGGCCAAAGCTTTAACTTTGGCTGATAGACGGCTTTTGTCGCGAGCCGCTTTGTTGCGATGGAAAACGCCTTTGTCGGAAACCGAGTCGACCACCGACTGCATCTTTCCAAACAACTCGGTTGCTTTGGCTTTGTCGCCTCCGGCTACCGCTTTTTCCACGTTCTTGACCACGGTGCGGTACTGAGAGCGCAGCGAAGTGTTGGCTGCATTGATTTTGACGTCCTGGCGGACGCGTTTACGCCCCGACGCCAAGCGTGGGTTTTTCTTTTTGGGTTTTCCAGATGCCATATTGTGTGTTCCTTTGAGTCTGCAGATGTTGCTAGCAAAGCCCAGGATTCTACCACCGCCATCGCTTATTGGGGCGCTGTGTTGATAGGCATTGGGTTGTGTCGCGCTGGCCCCAGCACGGTGCTCAACAGACTGGCTGGCGGGGCATTGTGCTCTGTACACTCTGAGCCCGTGAATCTATTGAAATCTGCGTCTGTCGTATCCACGATGACATTGCTCTCCCGCATATCTGGTTTGGTGCGGGAATTGCTGATCGCTGCGCTTTTTGGGGCGTCTGCGTTGACCGATGCCTTTAACGTCGCCTTTCGAATCCCCAACCTTTTTCGGCGTTTTTTCGCTGAAGGGGCGTTCAGCCAGGCTTTCGTACCCGTGCTCTCAGGCACCCGCGCAGCCGACGGTGAAGCCGCCACCCGTGCTCTGATTGATCGCGTTGCCACCGTCTTGTTCTGGGCCTTGCTGGCCCTGAGCGTGGCTGGGGTACTGGGCGCTGGCGCACTGGTTTGGCTGATGGCCAGTGGCCTGAAGCAGTCCAATCAGGGGTTTGAGGCAGCGGTGATCATGACGCGCTGGATGTTTCCCTACATCGGCTTTATGTCGCTGGTCGCCCTGGCCGCTGGTGTCTTGAATACTTACAAACGCTTTGCAGTTCCAGCGGCGACCCCCGTTTTGTTGAACTTGAGCATGATTGGCTCAGCCTGGTGGGGCGCACCCTGGTTTGAGCGCCTTGGTGTCGAGCCGATTTTCGCCTTGGCAGGTGGGGTCCTGCTCGGCGGTATTCTGCAGCTAAGCATCCAATGGGCGTCGTTAAGCCGCCTGGGTTTGCGTCCTCGTGTGGCCTGGCGTTGGTCGTCTGTGCGAAGCGCCTGGGCAGACCCCGGCACCCAGCGCGTGTTGAGGTTGATGGGGCCGGCTGTGTTGGGCGTCGGTGTGGCGCACATTTCGATACTGATCAATACCCAGATCGCCTCGCATTTGCGCGCTGGAAGCGTGAGTTGGGTGACTTACGCTGACCGGCTCATGGAATTTCCCACCGCCTTACTGGGTGTGGCGCTGGGTGTGGTGTTGATGCCCCAGCTGGCCGCGGCCAATGCAAGCGGCAACACCCGTCAGTACTCAGCCATGCTGGACTGGGGTTTGCGGCTGGTGTTGATTTCGGCAGCACCGTGTGCCTTGGGATTGGTGCTGTTACCGACGCCGCTGGTTGCCACGCTCTACCACTACGGTGCGATGACAGCGTTTGACGTTCAGCAGGTTAGCCTGGCGTTGATGGGGTGGGGCGCTGGCCTTCTGGGGCTGGTGGCCATCAAGGTCTTGGCCCCGGGGTACTACGCCATGCAGGACGTCAAAACCCCTGTGCGAGTGGCCATTGGCGTCTTGGTCCTCACGCAACTCTTGAATCTTGTTCTCGTTCCACATCTGGCGCACGCGGGCTTGACACTGGCTATTGGGCTGGGCGCCATGGTTAACGCAGCCTGGTTGCTGTGGGGCCTGGTTGATCGGGGACATTTCCAGCCCGCTGCCGGTTGGTGGCGGCTGATGGCGCAGGTCTTTATTGCTTGCGTGATCATGGGTATTTTTCTCTGGTTTGCATCGAACAAGGTGGACTGGCTAGGCCTGCAATCGCACGCGCTGCAACGCGTGGGCATGTTGGCCTTGGTTTTGTTGGCGGCGGTTGTGTTGTATGCTGGGACACTGCTTGCAACCGGACTGCGATTGCGCGACCTGATTCGCCACGAGGAACGCACGACATGAATTTGAAGCTCACGGTGCCCACGCCATTGGACTATTTTTCATCCCTTGTGGCCTCGGATCGTGCTTTTCCCCTGCTTGAGGCGGCGGCCAGTCTGGCGCAAGATGATTACCCTGAGCTCAGCGTCCAGAACGTGCTCAATGACATGGATCATTTGCTGGCTCGTGTGATTCGGCACCTACCCAAAGACGCCGACGCCCTGACCCGTTTGAAGGTGCTCAACCGGGTCATGTACCGCGATTTGGGTTTTGCGGGCAATTTCAACAACTACGCCGACCCGGATAACAGCTACCTGCATTGCGTACTGAAGACCCGGCTTGGTATCCCCGTTTCTGTCGCGGTGATTTGGCTTGACCTGGCTCGTGGGCTGGGTCTGGAAGCATATGGCCTATCGTTTCCGGGGCATTTTCTGGTTAAGGTGCTGGTCAACGAAGGGCAGGTGGTCATTGATCCGCTCAGCGGTCAATCACTCAGCCAGGAGTCCCTGGTGGAAATGTTGGAGAACTTTGTCGACACGGTTCAGGTCCAGGATAGCCTTTCGATGCGTCTGGCGCCCTACTTGCAGGCCGCCAGTCCGCGTGGAATTCTTGCTCGAATGCTGCGCAACCTGAAAGAAATTCATGCCGCGGAGGAGGACTGGTTGCGATTATTGGCGGTAGAGGACCGCCTCTTGGTTTTGCTGCCACGGGCATGGCAGGAATACCGTGACAGAGGCATGGCTTTGGCGGAGGCCGGTTTTCCTGACCGTGCGGTTCGCGACTTGGATACCTATTTGGCCCACGCGGGCCCAGCGCCCGATCGCAATGCGATTGCCATGCGCGCTGAGCAGTTACGCCGCACCACTCACTGATGCTTCATTGACTGCGGTGATTGACCTGTACAGCGCGGCAACGCCCAATGGGCACAAGGTCTCGATCGCCTTGGAAGAGCTGGCCTTGCCGTACCGGCTGATCGTTCTTGATCTTGGGCGTGGTGAGCAGCGCACGCCAGACTTTGAGCGCATCAGTCCCAACGCCAGAATCCCGGCCATTGTCGACCATGAGGCTGATGGCTTTTCTGTTTTTGAATCGGGTGCTTGCCTTATGTACCTGGCTGAAAAAACGGGCCAGCTGCTGCCAAGAGACGCGATCGGGCGTTCGCGGGTGATTCAGTGGCTGATGTTTCAGATGGGTGGGATCGGTCCCATGATGGGGCAGGCCAATGTGTTCTACCGCTATTTCCCAGAAAAAATTCCTAGCGTTATTGACCGGTATCAGTCTGAGACCCGTCGCTTGTTTGGCGTGCTGGATCGACGCCTGGCTGAGCATGAGTATCTTGCGGGCGACTATTCGATTGCTGATATTGCCAATTGGGCGTGGGTGCGTACGTCCCGTTGGTCGGGTGTGGAGTGGAAGGATTTTTCCCATGTGGCGCGCTGGGTTCGGCTGATACGCGCACGCCCAGCGGTGCAGCGTGGCATTGAAATGCCAGCCTCGCCACTCACAGGTCACACCTCAGACCCGCAGATTCAGCAGACGTACATCGAAGAGGCTCGGCGCATGGTGCAGTTGGGTGACTCGAAACCATGAAGGCGAGGCCATGAAAATTTTTCTCTCCACCGGAGCGCCCAATCCACGACGGGTGCTGATGTTTATGGCCGAGAAAGGCATCACCAATGTTGAGCGGGTGCAACTTGACCTCAATGCGCTTGAGCACCAGTCGGCCTCGTACCTGGCTATTAGCCCGCTGGCCAAGGTGCCTGCATTGTTGCTCGATGACGGGCGTGCGCTGACTGAATCCCGCGCTATTTGCACCTACCTTGAGGGCCTTTACCCAGAGCCCAATCTAATGGGTCTGAACGCCAGTGAACGCGCATTCATCGAAATGGCCGATCGTCGCGTCGAACTGGATTTTTTGGTTCACATAGCCTATTGTGTTCGCCACACGCACCCGGGCCTGGCGGTACTGGAGCCCCTGCAGTTTGCGGAATTCGGCGCGGCTCAGGCCGAAAAAGTGCGTCGAATGGCGGCTTGGCTTGATGGGTATCTGAGCAAGCATGACTGGCTGGCATTGGATCGCTTCAGCGTAGCCGATATCACCGCATTTTGTGCAATCGAGTTCGCCCGCGTGATGCGCTTTAACCCTGGGCGCGAGGGCTTTAACGCACTCCAGGCTTGGCGGGATCGGGTAGCTGCTCGGCCCAGCGCGCAACTGAAATAGGCTTTACGGCGCGTTTGGCTGTGTCAGCGTGGGGGAAAGCCAAACCGCGCCTAAGGTCAGCAGCGCGATTAGCGCGCCCGATAAAAAGGTCGCATGGGGTCCGACAGCGTGCCACAGCGCACCGGCCAACGCGCTGGCCATCAGCAGCGTGGCACCGGAGCACAAATTGAAAAACCCAAAAGCGGTGCCGCGCATGTTCTCAGGTGCGGTCGCTGCGACCATGGTGGCAAAAAGGCCTTGCGTGAGCGCCATGTGCAGACCCCACAAAATCACGCCGGCCCACAGCCCAGAGCCTTGGTCATGAAAAGCCATCAAGAGGTCCGCTGCGATCAATGTGATCAGGCCCAGCGCCAGCAGCCGCTGGTGCGGCCAGGTGTCTGCCAGGGCGCCAAAGGGGTAGGCGAATGCCGCATACGCCACCCCCATGACAACCAGGACCAGAGGCGTCCAGGCGGCTTCCAAGCCGCCAGTTTGCGCGCGCATGATCAAAAACGCCTCGGAAAAACGTGCCAGGGTGAAGAGGGCGCCCAGCGTTACAACGGTCCAATAAGACTTGCTCAGCATTCGCAGTTGTTGTTTGCTGATGGGATTGCTGGTTGACCGAGTGGCTTTTTTCTCTGGCTCTTTGACGCCAAAAACCAGTAACACCACGCACAACCCAGCGGGAATGCTGGCGAACCAGAATACTGTTCGAAAGTCGTTCGCGAATGCCAGCATTAGCACCACGGCCAGCACCGGGCCCAGAAAGGCGCCAACCGTATCCAGTGCTTGGCGCAGACCGAACGCCGCACCGCGCAATTGAAGTGGGGTCAGGTCGGCAACGAGTGCGTCTCGGGGCGCGCCCCGAATGCCCTTGCCGATGCGGTCGATCAATCGCGCACCGAATATCAGGTCTGCGCTACCAGCCAGGGCAAACAGGGGCTTGGCCACAGCGCCCAGCCCGTAGCCTAATACCGCCAGCGGCTTTCGGCGTCCCCAGTAATCGCTGAGTGCGCCGGAGAAGACCTTGACGAACATGGCCAGCGCCTCTGCAGAGCCCTCAATCAGTCCCAGTACCAGCATATTGGCGCCTAGCGTGCCAACCAGAAAGATCGGTAGCAGGCTGTGGATCAGCTCGCTGGAAGCGTCCATCAGCAAACTCACCAGACCTAGTGCCCATACCCCTGCGGGCACTTGTCTGAATGGCCGCTTGGCCTGGTCAGTAGCGGGTGTCAATCGATGATCACAGCCGGCCCAGCGCCACGCTGGGCAATCACGCCGATGCGAAAGACCTTCTCACCCGCCGCCTCTAGCGTGGCCATACAGCTTCGGCTCTGCTCCGGGTCGATCACGAGCACCATGCCGATCCCATTGTTGAATGTGCGGTTCATCTCCGCGTCATCAATCATGGCGGTCTGTTGGAGCCAGGCAAACAGCTCGGTTTTCGGCCATTGGTGGCGCTGCAAACGGGCTGCCAAATTGGATGGCAGTACACGGGGTATGTTCTCCGTTAGGCCGCCACCCGTGATGTGTGCCAGCGCCTTGACTGGGTGGGCTCGGAGGGCTTGCAGAACGCTTCGAACGTAAAGCCGTGTGGGCTCCATCACCGCGTGCCGGAAAGGACGCCCATCAAGGGTGTCGGGTAGCTCAGAACCAGCGCGCTCAATGCACTTGCGCACCAGGCTGAAGCCGTTGGAATGCACGCCACTGGAGGCCAGGCCAAGAACCACATCACCAATCTGGACATTCTGGCCGGTGAGGATCTGGCTTTTTTCGACAACGCCCACCGCAAAACCGGCGAGGTCGTATTCACCCGGCGGGTACATGCCTGGCATTTCTGCGGTCTCGCCGCCGATTAAAGCGCAAGCGGACAGTTCGCAGCCTTTGGCAATCCCACCAACGACTGCAGCCGCGGTGTCGACTTCGAGCTTGCCGCAGGCGAAATAGTCCAGGAAGAACAGGGGCTCAGCGCCTTGAACCAACACGTCGTTGACGCTCATGGCAACTAGGTCAATGCCGACCGTGTCGTGCATATTCCACTCGAAGGCAAGCTTAAGCTTGGTGCCCACGCCATCTGTGCCGCTCACCAGAACCGGTTCTTTGTAATTCTTGGGGACCTCAAATAACGCGCCAAAGCCGCCAATACCTGCAATCACACCTTCACGGAGCGTTTTTTTGGCCAGTGGCTTGATGCGCTCGACGAGGGCATCTCCCGCCTCGATGTCTACGCCTGCATCCTTGTAGGACAGGGCTGATGATGGGGGAGTCGAGGATCTCATATCTGGCGATGAAGGTGCAGCCGGGCCGCTTGGATTGCTGAACATTGCTCTTAGCCCGTGAGCAGAAAACCAAAGACCCCGGGACCGATAGAATCGAAAAGGATTTTAAGCCTGCTCATTACTTGCCTCGGATGCCATTGACTCTCCCTCAGCAAAGACTACTGATCTGGGCAGCGCTGTCGCTTGCCCTGCTCGGTGTTCTTTGGCTTTTGGGCCCGGTACTCACCCCGTTCGTGATCGCTTCAATCCTGGCGTACACCCTGGCTCCCGTTGTTGCCCGCATGGAAAAACGGCTTCCCAAGGCTTTTCCCCGGGTCGTACTCGTGCTGGTAGCTGAATTAGGCTTGTTATTGGCGATTTTGGGCTTGTTCGTCTTGTTGGTGCCCGTCCTGGTCAAGCAGTTGCCCTTGCTACGGGATCAGATTCCTGCGCTTCTGGACCATGTCAAGGCGCTCGCGCAGACCCTGGGCGCGCGTCTGGGTCTGTCGATGGAGTTGGACCTGGCCTCCGTCAAGGCTTTTCTGATGGAACACCTGGCAACGCTGGCCCAAGATGGCGTGGTTAAGTTGCTGGCGTCTGTGAAGTTGGGGGGTAGCCTGGCTCTGGCGCTGTTGGGTAATGCGGTGCTGATACCGGTGGTGCTGTTTTACCTGCTGTATGACTGGTCCCGCCTGGTTCGCCTGGCGCGCGACTTCATACCCCCGCGCTTTCGCGCCAGCAGTGACGGATTTTTCAAGGAGGCCGATGCCGTTTTGGGCCAATACCTTCGGGGCCAGCTCTTGGTTATGTTGGCTCTTGCGCTCTACTACAGCCTGGGTTTACGTCTGTTTGGGCTGGATCTCGCCTGGCCAATTGGTATTTTTACGGGCTTGGCCGTGGCTGTGCCTTACCTGGGCTTTGGCGTTGGTTTGATTCTTGCCACGCTGGCGGGTTTATTGGAATTCGCATCGCCAGTAGACGTTATTCCCATGATTGCGTTGGTCTACGGCGGTGGGCAGTTGATCGAGAGTTTCTTTTTGACCCCGCGCCTGGTGGGTGAGCGCGTTGGCCTGCATCCCTTGGCGGTGATTTTTGCGCTGCTGGCTTTTGGGCAACTGCTCGGTTTTGTTGGCGTGTTGATGGCCTTGCCAATCAGTGCGGTCCTGCTGGTTGCCTTGCGGCGCTTGCGAAAGGCATATCTGACCAGTAGCCTGTATCAGGAGCGCGCTTGAAGCAGCTCGCCTTGGATATTGGGCTGGTTAACCAGCCAACGCTGGACCAAGTCGACGCTCAAACCAACCCAGCCCTGGTTAATCGGGTGACCAACTGGCTCCAAGACCTGGGCCATCGAAATACACAAGCACCATGCCCAGCGATCTACATCTGGGGTGAATCGGGTTGTGGCAAGTCCCATCTGCTC
>JAURGS010000116.1 GCA_030833685.1 Rhodoferax sp.
GCGAAAGTGAGCATGGCGCATGGTAGTGGAAGCAGGCGCGACGGTCACTTGGACGCATCGACTCCCAACAACATTGCTGCAAATGTGATCGTCAGGTGCGAGCAACACCAACGTGCGGCTTGGATTTCAACACTTGCGTTTTTTCGGGCTTTGTCATGCAATTGACAGGGGCGCCCGGTCGGCGCCCTTTTTCTAATCCCTCACAGGCTTTATCAACATGGCACAACTCAATGTCAATGGCAAGCTTCGCGAATTTGTCGCGGAGCCCGATACACCTCTTTTATGGGTGTTGCGTGAGCAACTCGGGCTCACAGGCACCAAATACGGTTGCGGTGTGGCGCAATGCGGCGCTTGCACCGTGCATATCGACGGCGTGGCCACACGCACTTGCGTGCGCCCGGTCTCCACCGTAAGCCCCAAAGAAAAAGTGGTGACGATTGAAGGCCTCTCGCCCGACGGCTCTCATCCGGTGCAGCAGGCCTGGGCCAAGCTCGATGTGCCCCAATGTGGTTATTGCCAAAGCGGCATGATCATGGCGGTAACTGCTTTGTTGCAAACCAAGCCTAATCCAAGCGACGAAGACATTAACGCGGCCATCACCAACATCTGTCGCTGCGGCACTTACAACCGTATTCGTGCTGCGATCAAGGTGGTGGCAGACGGCGGTAAAACAAAAAGTGCGCAGTTGTCGATTCAGCATGCTGACGGGAGCATCACATGAAAGCAGCTGTTTCCAGATCCAAGCTTTCGCGCCGCCAATTCCTCGCCACCAGCAGCGCCGCAGCGGGTGGCTTGATGCTTGGTTTTCATGTGCCCTTTGCGCACGCGCAAGGCCAGGGCATTAGCCCAGAAGTCAATGCCTGGGTGGTGATCAAGCCCGATGACACCGTGGTGATCCGGGTGGCGCGCGCCGAGATGGGCCAGGGCACGCTCACCGGCCTGGCGCAAATCGTGGCCGAAGAGTTGGAGTGCGACTGGGCCCGCGTGACCGTAGAGCATCCAACGCCTGGGGCCAGCTTGGCGCGCAAACGCGTTTGGCGAAATTTCAACGCCACGGGTAGCCGGGGCGTGCGTGATTCCCAGGACTACATGCGCAAAGGGGGTGCAGCTGCGCGCATGATGCTGGTGCAGGCGGCTGCCGATGGCTGGGGTGTTGCAGCTGCTGAATGCATGGCAGCCAATGGTGTGATCACACACAAACCCAGCGGGCGTCAAACCAGTTTTGGCAGTGTTGCGCAAGCGGCTGCCAAACTCACCGCGCCAGACCCGGCGACGATTGTTCTGAAAGACCCGCAGAGTTGGCGTCTCATCGGCAAGCGTATCGCGCGTCTGGATACCGTCAAAAAAACCATGGGAGCCCAGAATTACGGCATCGATGTGCAGCTGCCTGGCATGCTCAATGCGGCTATCCGGGACTGCCCTGTTTTTGGTGGCAAAGTCAAGGGCTTCAACCCGGCGAGCATCGAGAAGCGCCCTGGCGTGAAAAAGGTGGTACAGGTTGGTGACAGCGCGGTCGCGGTGGTGGCAGACACCTGGTGGCGTGCCAAGACCGCACTCGAGGCCCTGGCTATTGACTGGGATCTCGGCGCCAATGCAGATGCGTCGACCGATTCGATGCGCGCAAAGATCCAAGAGGGGCTTGACGCCAAGGAGGCAGCACCGGGCAACAAGCAAGGTGATGCCAGTGCCACGCTGGCCAGTGCCGCACGCACGGTTGAGGCGGTGTACAGCTATCCTCATCTCAGCCACGCACCGCTGGAGCCGATGAACGCAACGGCCCGCTGGACACCAGAGCGCTGCGAAGTCTGGGTGCCCACCCAAAACGCCGAGGCCAGCCTGGCAGCCACGGCGGAGGCCGCGGGACTGCCGGCAGCGCAGTGTGAGGTCTACCAGGAATACCTTGGTGGCGGCTTTGGCCGACGCGCGCGCAATGACTTCGTGAGCCAGGCGGTGGCCATTGCCAAGATGATGCCGGGCACGCCAATCAAATTACTGTGGACGCGCGAGGAGGACATGACGCATGGCTTCTTTCACCCCATCAGCCAGTGCAAATTGCGCGCTGGCCTGGACGAGCAAGGTAACCTGACAGCTTTGCACATGCGAATTGCCGGGCAATCCATTCTGGCTACGGTGGCGCCCCAGTCCATTCGCAACGGCCTGGATCGCACGGTATTCCAGGGCCTGGACCAATCGGGGCCTGAAGGGACTTTTGGCTACGACGTACCGCACCTGCTGATTGACCATGCCATGCGTAACACCCATGTGCCCGCAGGTTTCTGGCGCGGTGTGAACCTGAACCAGAACGCGATCTACGTCGAGTGCTTTATCGACGAACTGGCGCACGCCAGCAAACAAGATCCCCTGGCTTTCAGGCGCAAGCTGCTGGCAAAAAGCCCCAAGCATTTGGCTGTGCTCAACAAGGTCGCTGAAAAAGTCGGTTGGGACACGCCGGCGCCCTCGGGTGTGCACCGGGGCCTGGCACAGATCATGGGTTTTGGCAGCTACGTAGCAGCCTGCGCGGAGGTATCGGTCAGTGATGACGGCTGGCTCAAGATCCATCGCATCGTCGCAGCCACCGACCCAGGACACGCGGTGAACATTCAGCAAATCGAAGCCCAGGTCGAAGGCTCTTTTGTCTACGGCCTGTCTGCAGCGCTGTACGGCGAGATCACGGTCAGCAATGGCGCTGTGGTGCAGAAGAACTTCGATACCTATCCGGTCATGCGCATCAATGACATGCCCAAGGTCGAGACGCATGTGGTGCCATCAGGCGGTTTCTGGGGCGGGGTTGGCGAGCCGACGATTGCGGTGGCAGCGCCGGCCGTGCTCAATGCCATTTTTGCGGCCACAGGCAAGCGTATTCGAGACCTGCCACTTAAGCATCACAGCCTGAAAAAGGCATGACGGCAACAGGGTATGACCGTCGTGGGCGGCTGGCTGACTGGCCTGCCCGAGTTTCACGGTTTGTGCCCGCACTGGCTGTGGTGCTTGCCAGCATGATGTCCTCGTCGCTGCAGGCCCAAGATAGCGGCCCAAGCGGGCTGGCTGAGCCGTTGACAACGGTTCCAGGGGACGCTGCGCGGGGGCGTCAGCTGGTGGCTAACCGATCGCTCAGCTTGTGTTTGTTGTGCCACAAAGGACCCGTGCCAGAGGTAGCCTTCCAGGGCGACTTGGCGCCCGATCTGGCCGGCGCCGGGGCTCGCAACACGGCCGCACAACTCAGGCAGCGTCTGGTGGACTCGCGTACGATCAATCCCGCGAGCATCATGCCAGCCTACCACGTGGCGCAAGGCTTTAACCGGGTGGCCAGCAATTGGCAAGGCAAGACGATTCTGGACGCCCAGGACATTGAAGACCTGATTGCTTATTTGATGACCTTGAAATGAACGGGCAAAGACAACTGCAAACCTACTCGATGGGGCAACGCCGAGAGTTGATTAAAAGCGGCCTGGCCGCTGGTGCATGGCTTTGGGTGGGCCCGGCGCTTGCCAATAGCGACGAACTTCGCGCCGCCATTTCGGCTTTCACGCTCGGGGCGCCAATGCGCCAGGGGCGTATCGTGCTCGATATTTCACCGATTGTGGATAACGGCAATACCGTGCCAATGACTATCAGCGTTGAAAGCCCGATGACCGCTGCCGATCACGTCACAGACATTGCTGTGTTCAGCGAGCGCAACCCCAGGCGCGAGGTGGTTCAGTTCAAATTGACACCGCGCAGCGGCAAGGCTGTGGTGGCCACCCGGATTCGTCTTGCGACCACGCAGGATGTGGTGGCCTTGGCGCGCATGAGTGATGGCAGCTTTTGGGTCCATACGGTGAATGTGAATGTGTCGATTGCGGCCTGTCTGGAAGCGCTGACATGAGCGCGGCGCGCACACTCATCAAGGCACCTTCCAGTGCCAAATCTGGCGAGATCATCGAGATTCACGCCACCATCGGACACGACATGGAAACAGGGTTTCGACCTGGTGATGACGGCAAGATCCTGCCCAGAAACATCATCACCGTGTTCACCTGCCATTACAACGATGAGCTGGTATTTGAAGCCAGGCTGTTTCAGGCCGTGGCATCGAACCCTTACATCGCGTTTTACACGCTCGCCACAGTCAGTGGGACTTTGCGTTTGACCTGGCTGGGGGACCGGGGGTTTCAACACACAAAAGAGCTCACGTTGCAGGTGGTATGACCCGAGGGCTGCGCAACCTGGTCATTAGCGCGCTGGCCTGTGTGGTCCTGACGGTCAGTGCGTCTGACGCCCGGCATACCGATGCCCAGGCTCGCCGCTCTGGCGCGACTTATATGAGCAGGAGTCTGCAGGCAATGCAGTCAGACCCAGCGATCAACCCGGCCATGCTGTGGGTCAAACAGGGCGAGGAACTATGGCGCGCAAGCGCACAAGCGGGTGATCAGGCGAGCTCAAGCTGTAGCGCCTGCCATGGTGATGCCAGCCTCAGCATGCAGGGTGTGGCAACGCGGTACCCCGCCTTTGATGAAGGCTTGCAGCACCCGGTCAATCTGGCCCAGCGTGTCAACCAGTGCCGCATCAAGCACCAGAAGCGTGAGCCGTGGCGTTTGGAAGGCACCGAGTTGCTCGCTGTGGAGAGCTATGTTGCGTTTCAATCGCGCGGCATGCCGGTCAAGCCAGTGCAGGATGACCGACTCAAGTCCTTTGTGCAGCGTGGTGCCCAGCGCTATGGGCAGCGGCTGGGGCAGATCAATCTGTCCTGTGCGCAATGCCATGATGAGCGCGCTGGTCTGAGGCTTGGTGGCAACCTGATTCCACAGGCGCACCCAACGGGGTACCCGCTATACCGTCTGGAGTGGCAGAGCGTCGGCTCGCTGCAGAGAAGGATTCGCAACTGCATGACTGGGGTGCGCGCGCAGCCATTCCCTTTGGGCGCAACCGAGTTGTTGGAGCTGGAGTTATTCCTTGCCGACCGCTCAGCTGGCATGCCGCTGGAAGCGCCCGGGGTCCGACCCTGAGGCCAGAGAAACCACACGCCTCAGTCAGCTAATGGCCCTGGCCTACACTGCCGTTGCCGATTTGGCAGAACCCTTGATCACACTGGAGAGCCTTATGAACCTTCGAATCCTTGCAGCCGGGCTGGTTTTGGCCAGTTCCTCCGCCATGGCCGCTCATTGCCCAGCTGACATGAAGAAAATTGACGCGGCCTTGGCTGCCAAACCCGCGCTGAGCGAAGCGCAAATGACTGAGGTCAAAAAACATCGTGCCGACGGTGAGGCGCTGCACAAAGCCGGCAAACACAAGGAGTCCGTGGACACCCTGGGCAAAGCCATGAAACTGCTGAAAATCTGACGCAGGTATCAAAGCGTCAAGCCTCCGCATCTGCGGAGGCTTTTTTTTTGCTTATCTCAACCCTGAAAAAGGGCCTGGGTGCTCCAGACCGGCCAGACGAGTTCTGTCGCAAGACGAGTGGGGTTGATGATTGTCAACCAGCCCCTGTTTAGTCCACCAGAGTGACTTGCGCGATTGTGTTCTCGCGCCAACAATGCTGGCAAGGAGGGCAAAACATGAAAACCGATCTGGTTCTGGTACTGGCCTACGGCGCCGTGTTGGCCTTGATCGTTTTGGCTGCCGCGTTTGGCAACACGTCTTATCTGGACGCGGGTGTGGCGGCTGACCTGTCTTTCGCGCACATGCGTTGACACCTTTGTCTTTTGTAGATTGCCGCCCGGCGGCCTCGTGCTTGAGAACGAGTCACCGCGTCGCCGAAGGGCTCGCTTTTAGGATTGCCCGATTCAGTCCCAGCTTAGGTTATTGCAGGCTTCGCACTCGTGCTTGATCAGGCCTATCCAAACCAAAAAGGCGTGCAGCTGGCAACCCACGCAAAAGCCAAGCACCGTTTCCATCCACATAAAGCCCAGACAGACCCAAACCAGGGTCACGGGGATCCAGCGCGACATGTAGTTTTCAGTCGTGGGCAGCAGTTCGCTGGCTGTGATGGTGTTGACCCAGGCCGCGAAGGTGTCAGGGTTGAAGAAGATCAGGCAGGTGATGATCAGCGAGGCACCAATCGTCCAGGCAAAACGCTTTGGAATGAGGGGCTTCCAGACAACTTTTTGCCTGCGCGCCAGCAAGGTGGCGATGAAGATGGTCGGCGACAAACGCGATGTGAAGCGAAACATGCCTGCGAGCATCTCAAACAAGGCATACAAAAGCACCAGGCTTTGCACTGTGTAGTCGTAGGTGCGGCGCACAGCTTCCACGTGGTAGAGGATGCGGTCGTCGATGTCCAACTCGTAGGTGTCTTTGATGAAGTTGCCGGTCACGATCCAATGCGGGCCGAAAACGATGTCAAACAGGGTGTAGCCCATGTACAGCGGGATCACCAGCAAAAGGCCTGCGCGAATACGCACAGCAACGTCGTTGATCAGCAAGCTGCCGTCGCCGAGCTCGCGAAACCACAGGTTGCGCCAGGTTTGGGTGAGTGATTGCAAGATGGAGATCATGGTCGATAAATTTCTGAAGGTGTCCGGCGCATGCGCCAGACAGACTCGCTATTTTAAGAGACAGACCAATACACTCTAGGGGGTATGTGTCGGGTGGAGGAGCAAATCCCGAGCGCGCTCGGCCTCAGGTGGGTCTTCTGGGTCGTCAAAGCCCCGGAGCGCGCCTTGCCATGATGCGACGCCACAGTGGCGGGATCAGACACGGCCACCAGCAGGCGTAATAGCCTGCTGGTAGGCGCGGTGCTTCGGGGTGAGGCCGTAGTTTCCAGAATGGTACCCCCGCGTGCAGGTGGTGGTCGCTGTGGCGGGTGAGCTCGAGCAGACTCCAGCGTGACCACCGTGCCTCCGTATTCCATGCATACGGTGCCTCAAAGCGCTGTGATCCGATCGGTCGGCGTAAACCATAGTGGCGCAGGTAGTTGACATATTCCAGCGTCAATATCGCCAGGGCTGACAGCGACAACCAGCCGATGAGCAGGGGGAAGGCCCAACTTGCCCCATAAAAAGCTGCTCCGCTTAAGACGCCAATAGCCAATGTCTGCAAGATTAGGTTGCGCACCACCGGGTTGCGCAGACCTCGCTGGCCCTTGCGTTGGTGAATAGCGACAGCCGATGCCAGTTGCCCACTGATAGTGCGGGGCCAGAACGACCAGATCGACTCGTTAGCTCGTGCGCTGGCTGGGTCCTGATCGGTGGCCACGTTCTTGTGGTGAGCGATGTTGTGCTCAGTTGTGAAGTGCGGGTAGTGAATACTCATCAGCAGCGCGCGTGCTAGCCACCAGCCAGGACTGCCGCGCCGGCGGTGCCCCAACTCGTGCGCGGTCACGATTGCAGAGGTGGCTGCAGCTAGGCCCGAAGACAAGACCGCACAGAACCACCATGGGCTCCAGCCCTCCTGCACAGTCAGCCAGACAAAGCTGCCCAATACGGCGAAATGCGACACACCGTGCATCCACAAAATAAGCTCGTAGGGTCTGCCCGATCGAGGCGCTGGCCTGGGCGTTTGGGTTTCACCCAGGGCCAGGTCCAGCAAGGGGCTTATCACCCAGACCAGCACCACGCCCATCAGGGTGTAGGCACCACCCAGCAGATTGCCTGCTATTACCAATGCGGGGTTGAGCAAGCCCAGTAAGTGCAAAGCCCAATGTTCTGGATGTTCCAGTGTGTCAGGTACGTTAACTGAGAGCATACGCGTCCAGAATTGATTGCAGCGAGCTGAGCTGCTGACATCTTAGTTCGCTAATCAGTCAGGCACCACCGCTGTGGCCTCGATCTCTACTTGGGCTCGGTCTTCAACCAAGTCAGCCACCTGCACTAAGGACATGGCTGGAAAGTGGCGCCCGATCACCGCTTGGTAGACCTTGCCCAGTTCAT
>JAURGS010000117.1 GCA_030833685.1 Rhodoferax sp.
TCTTTGATTCAAATTTTCTCCTTTACCAAGGCCCGTACAGCCTGGCCATCACCACGCAAAGGGCGCCCTTTAGCATCAAGGCGGGGCGCGAAGCGCAAATCGTCCGCCTCGTGAATGCTTAAGTGCACACCCACGTTTTCGGCCAAATCCTTGCAGAAATAATCAATGCTCAACACCGACAGCGGGGAACCGCGGTTCCCCTCGTATGCCCCCGCTCGGTACTGAACGCGCTGGTCAATTAAAAACAGCTCAGCCAACTTCGGGTCATCACAAAAAAGAGAGAGGTGAATATCCGACCAACGCGTGGCAATCCCGCTCCACACGGCCCCAAACAAATAGGGCCTGAATGGTGCGAGCCGATCCATCCAGTACAAAGCGCAACGCCGCAAGGCCATTAGCTCTTGGGCTTGACTCTCGGGACAGAAGGTCGCAATGTAATCCCGTACCGCGTCCTCCACCATCAGGTTATCGGGTTGGACTGCGCGACCCCTTAGGCCAAGACTTTCCATGGCGCGCTTCTTCGCCATACCAAATTCCAGGCCATCCTCAACAACCCAACGGGCCGCAAGGCCGGCTACCTCTAAACGCGTATCCTGCATCGTTCCACCATTTTGCCTGCAAGATTTCCAAAGCTTCGAGGTCAAGGGTCAGAATGCCCCACCTAGAATCTTGGTATGCACATTCACATACTGGGTATCTGCGGCACTTTCATGGGTGGTTTAGCGCTGCTGGCCCGGCAAGCTGGGCACCGCGTGACGGGTTGCGACGCGGGCGTTTACCCGCCGATGAGTGAGCAACTGCAAGCCCAAGGCATAGACCTGATAGAGGGTTTCGCAGCCGATCAAATCAGCCTGCGACCCGACATATTCGTCGTTGGCAATGTGATCAGCCGTAGCCTGAAGGCGGACGGTAGCCCGAAGTTTCCTTTGATGGAGGCCATTTTGGATGAGGGGCTTGCCTACACCAGTGGTCCTCAATGGCTGAGCGAACATGTGCTCCAAGGTCGGCACGTGGTTGCTGTCGCAGGCACCCATGGCAAAACGACCACCACTGCCATGACCAGTTGGCTGCTTGAGCAGGCCGGTCTTCAACCCGGCTTTCTCATCGGCGGGGTTCCAATCAATTTCGAGAGTTCTGCCCGCCTTGGCCAGGGACCGCATTTTGTAATCGAAGCCGATGAATATGACACCGCCTTCTTTGATAAGCGCAGCAAGTTCGTGCACTACCACCCAAGAACGGCAGTGCTGAACAACTTGGAATTCGACCATGCCGATATCTTTGATGACCTGGGTGCGATTGAAAGACAGTTTCACCACCTCTTGCGAATCGTGCCCTCACAAGGACGCGTCATCGTCAACGGTTTGGACGAGAACCTTGAACGCGTACTGGGTTTAGGGTGCTGGGCCCCGATTAGACGTTTTGGTATACCTCAGGGCGATTTCTGGGCGGAAGGACCGCCGCACGACTTCACGGTTTACCGCTCAAAGGCCAAAGTCGCTCAGGTTCGCTGGCAATTGAGCGGCGTACACAACCAACTCAACGCACTGGCGGCTATTGCGGCGGCTGAACATGCTGGGGTAGCGCCTGAAATAGCGGTTGACGCGCTTTGCAGCTTTGGCAACGTCAAAAGGCGACTTGAGCTTCGCGGGACCGTTCAACTCCAACCAAACAATGCCGATAGCACCGTCAGCGTCTTTGACGATTTTGCCCATCACCCCACCGCCTTTCGAACTACGCTGGAGGGCCTGCGTGACCAGCTACCCGCGCAAAAAAGGGTCGTGGCTGTTTTTGAGCCACGTTCCAACACGATGAAACTTGGCGCCATGAAAGCGCGCTTACCGTGGAGCCTGGAGCCTGCCAACCTGTCGATTTGTCATGCTGCCGGCCTGGACTGGGATGCTGCAAGCGCTTTAGCGCCCTTGGGCGAACGTGCCATTGTCACGACCAGCATCGAGCAAACAGTACAGGCAGTTCTACAACACGCACAAGCGGGCGATCAAATCGTCTGCATGAGCAATGGCGCTTTTGGTGGTATCCATCAGCGCATCATCGACGGCCTTAGACAAGGCCGATAGGCGTCAGTCAAGTCCTGAACAAGGACGCGAAATAAGGCCCGCCACGGCACAGGTGCGGTCAAGCTTTTCGACGCGCCAAAACCGCTTGAGATAGCAATTGCAGAACGGTCGTCGAATCGTCCCAGCCTAAACAGGCATCAGTGATGCTTTGTCCATAAGCAAGTTTGTCCGCTCTATCTTTGCCTGGTGTGAACTTTTGCGCACCAGGCTGCAGATGGCTTTCAACCATGACACCAAAAACACCTTTGGAACCTGACTCAATTTGCTCAGCCAAGGCCTTGGCCACATCCACCTGGCGTTCGTGTTGCTTGCTGCTGTTGGCATGGCTACAGTCGACCATCAGGCTTGGGTGCAATTTTGCTGCCGCAAGATCCTTGCAGGCAGAAGCAACGCTGTGCGCATCGTAATTGGGCGTTTTGCCGCCACGCAAAATAACGTGGCAATCCTTGTTACCCTTGGTCTGCACGATGGCGACCTGCCCATTTTTGTGAACAGACAGAAAGTGATGACCCCCTGCTGCCGCGTGAATCGCATCCGTGGCAATCTTGATGTTGCCGTCGGTTCCATTTTTGAAGCCGATCGGCGCGGAAATACCAGACGCAAGTTCACGGTGAACTTGACTCTCGGTAGTGCGCGCACCAATCGCACCCCAAGCAATGAGGTCGCCGATGTACTGGGGCGAAATCACGTCCAGAAATTCACTGCCTGCGGGCAGCCCTAATCGATTGATTTCGATCAACAACTGACGCGCGATACGCAGCCCCTCGTCAATCCGGTAGCTCTCGTCCAGGTAAGGATCGTTGATTAAACCCTTCCAGCCTACTGTAGTGCGCGGCTTTTCAAAATACACGCGCATCACAATTTCCAGGGAGCCTGCGTACTGGTCGCGCAGCACCTTGAGACGCCGCGCGTAGTCCAGCGCGGCCGCCGGGTCATGAATAGAGCACGGACCAATCACCACCAAAAGCCGATCATCCGTGCCCACCATGATGTTGTGGATGGTCTTTCGGGTGCCAGTGATCAATGCCTCAACCGGCGTGCCCAAAATTGGAAAAAAGCGAATCAAATGCTCCGGCGGAGGCAGAACAGTGATGTCTTTGATGCGCTCGTCGTCAGCGTGGCTGGTGCGATCCATGGGTTGTGCACCAGGTGGATACCGGTGAATAGAACTGTTGGAGGTCATCGCTGGTCCTTTCAAGTCAATCAAGCACAAAAAAACCGCCGGGGCTGCCGGCGGTTTCGAGTTTGTTGGGTCCTTGGCTCAGGCACTCTTCAATCTCTCCGACGCCGCGCGGCGAGCGAGAAATAAAAAAATCGAAAAAAGAAGTCTTGGCATTTCATGGGCGCAGACTTTATCACAAGCAAATCGACTGAAAAACCATTTGACCGTGCATATCGCAAACGCTTAAGCAGTCCCTCCGACCGTCAGTCCATCAAGGCGCAAAGTTGGTTGGCCAACGCCCACCGGCACACTTTGCCCCTCTTTGCCACAGGTACCCACACCAGAATCCAAACGCATATCGTTGCCAATCATGCTCACACGCTTGAGGCACTCAGGACCGCTGCCCACCAGCGTAGCACCTTTGACCGGGTATTGGATCTTGCCTTTTTCGACCCAATACGCTTGGCTGGCAGAAAACACAAACTTGCCAGAAGTGATATCTACCTGACCGCCCCCAAAATTGGTGGCGTACAAGCCCCGATCGATGCTGGCCAGAATTTCCTCTGGCGCAAAGTCACCGCCGAGCATGTATGTGTTGGTCATCCGTGGCATCGGCACATGGGCGTAGCTTTCACGGCGTCCGTTTCCAGTGGGCTTAACGCCCATCAATCGGGCGTTCATGGCATCTTGGATATAGCCACGCAAGATGCCGTCTTCAATCAGGACGTTGCGCGCGCTGAGATGGCCCTCGTCGTCAATATTGAGCGAACCACGGCGGTCGCTGATGGTCCCATCGTCAAGCACCGTCACGCCTTTGGCAGCCACCCGCTGACCAATACGGCCACTGAAGGCGCTAGAGCCCTTGCGATTGAAGTCACCCTCGAGCCCGTGGCCAACCGCCTCGTGAAGCAATATGCCCGGCCAGCCAGAACCCAACACAACCGTCATTTCACCGGCCGGCGCCGCTCGCGCATCCAGGTTCGTCAAGGCTGCCTGGACGGCTTCGTCCACATATTGCTCGACCATGGCATCGTCGAAGTAGGCAAAGCCAAAGCGGCCACCACCGCCTGCTGAACCTACTTCACGCCGCCCTTGTTGCTCGGCGATCACCGTGACGCTCAATCGAACCAAAGGCCTGACGTCCGCTGCCAAAGTGCCATCCGCCCTAGCAACCAAGACCACGTCGTATTCCGCCGCTAGGCCAGCCATAACCTGTGCCACACGAGGATCCTTAGCCCTGGCACGACGCTCCAGCCGTTCCAACAGCGCCACCTTGGAGGCGCTGTCCAAACTGGCGATGGGATCGAGTCCAGCGTACAGAGACCTTGCACTGGCGACCCGCCGATTAACGACTTTGGCGCGCTTATTCTGCGCAGCACGGCCAATGGTGCGCACCGTGTGGGCAGCATCGAGCAACGAGGCCTCTGAAATATCGTCAGCGTAAGCGAACGCCGTCTTATCTCCACTGACGGCCCGCACACCCACACCCTGGTCAATACTGAAGGACCCTGTCTTGACGATACCCTCTTCCAAAGACCACGCCTCGGATCGGGTGTACTGGAAATAAAGATCAGCTTCGTCCACCCGATGCGCGCGGATCTCTGCCAGCGCGCGCTCAAGGTGGCGTTCATCAAGACCGAAGGGTGTCAACAACAGGCTTTTGGCAATAGCCAAGCGTTCAATCGTGGGCTCGCGTGCAATCATGGGTCGATTCTAGGCGCGCTGTCCACCAACCGCCTTGGCAGTGGAGTCCAACCATTCGACAAGTGTGGCATCGTCTTCATCGACCAAACCGCTTTGGCAGGCGCGTGCAAAAGCATCACGAGTTGCCGGGCCTAGTGGGCCCTCAAAAGACACCTCAGCGCCAGCCTGTAACGCCAGGCGGGTGTCTTTGGCCAAGAGCGACATTTGGGCGCGGGGGGATCGATCTCCAGCCAAGTAACGCCGCATACGGTCTGAGCCGATCCAACTCTGACCACTGGACTTTTCCATCACGTCCAGCGTCGCGCTCTGGTCAAGACCCAAGGCTTTTGCCAGGGCCAGAGCCTCGGCCGTCCCCAATAAGAGCACCGCGGCGGCGAGGTTGTTCACCAATTTGGTTTTACTGGCGTCACCCAGTATTTCGCTGATGACATAGCGATGCGCCGCCAGATCCTCCAGCAACATAGCATGTTGATCCAACAAGTCAGCTCGTCCGGCAAGCATCAAGCTCATGCTGCCCTGCTCTGCACGCTGCGGTCCGCCAGACATCGGCGCCTCAATCACCGAGATACCTGCTGCGCCAAGACGGGCGGCCATTGCTGTCACCTCGGCCGGCGCCAAAGTAGGGCAAATCAATACGGTGTGCCCGGCGCGCGCCGAACTGACCACCCCATGAATGCCGAACAACACCTCTTCGCATTGCTGGGCATCGACTACCACCAACAAACTAACGCTGGCATCACGCACTGCCAGGCCTGGGTTAGCACAGACCTTGGCGCCCAAACGCTGAAGCGCCCCACTGCGCTGGCTGACGATGTCGCAGACATTCACGGCCCAGCCCTGGCTCAACAAGCGCCGGGCCATGGCACCACCCATATTGCCAACCCCGATGATGGCCACGCGATCCGATAGGCGTTTAATAACGCTCATGTCTGAACCAGGCGCTTGGAGCGTGCAATCGACATCAGAATGCCAAGCCCAAGTCCTAAGGTCACCATCGCTGTTCCGCCGTAGCTGATGAACGGCAAGGGGACCCCCACCACCGGCAAGATTCCGCTGACCATGCCCATATTGACGAAGGCGTAACAGAAAAAAATCACCGCCATCGATCCAGCGAGCAAGCGGGTGAACAGGGTAGGCGCCTCCAGCGCAATCACCAGCGAGCGCAGGATCAGAAGGGAGAACGCTCCGATCAACATCAGATTGCCAAATAAACCAAATTCTTCTGCGAACGCAGCAAAAATAAAGTCAGTTGTGCGCTCAGGAATGAACTCCAAATGGGTCTGTGTTCCCTGCATAAAGCCTTTGCCCCAAAAACCACCCGAGCCGATCGCAATCATCCCCTGAATGATGTGAAAACCCTTGCCCAGTGGGTCGCGTGTGGGGTCGAGCAAGGTACAGATACGCTGTTGCTGATAGTCCCGCAGCAAGGGCCAGTCCGTGCCTGGCACACAGATGCTGGGCTCAAAAATCACCAGCAACACAATCCCAAACACAGCCACGATCAATGGCGGGGCGACCAACTTCCAACTCAGGCCCGCGAAAAAAATCACAGCCAGGCCAGCTGCCATGACCAGCAGCGCAGTGCCCAAATCGGGTTGGCGCATGATGAGCACTACGGGCAAAGCCAAAATCAAAACGGCCATCGCAAAATCAAAGGCTCTGATCTGTCCTTCACGTCTTTGAAACCACCATGCCAACATGAGCGGGACGGCAATTTTCAGGATCTCGCTGGGCTGAATGATGACGCCAACATTCAGCCATCGCGTGGCACCTTTTCTGGTGATGCCAAAAATTGCAACCGCAATCAGCAAGGTCAGCCCAAGCACATACAAAGGTACAGCCAAAGCAAGCAAACGCTGTGGCGGCAACTGGGCGACAACAAATAGCACGGCGCAGGCGATCAAGGCATTACGCGCATGGTCGCCGAAACGACTCCCGTGATCAAAGCCAGACGAATACATCGTCAGCAAACCAGCAAGCAGCAACAGCACGAAGGCAAAGCCCAACCAGCCGTCATAGCCCTCCAGCCGGGCTAGAAATCGCCGCCACAGGGAAGGTCTCTCAAAGATTCTGGCCATATTGCTCAGGTCCCGGCGTCCGAGCGAACTTGCAAGGGGATGGTCACCGGGCCATCGTTGATCAAGGACACCTGCATATCAGCGCCGAACTGGCCGGATTGGACCTCACCGTGGCACGTCCGGGCCTTTTCCACAAGCGCCTCAAAAAGGCGCCGACCGAGATCGGGAGGCGCGGCGGCGCTAAATCCAGGGCGATTGCCTCGGCCTGTATCGGCGGCCAGCGTGAACTGGCTGACCAATAACAGGCCACCTGCTCGCCCGGACCCGTCCATGTCTTGCACGCTGTGGTTCATCTTGCCGGCAGCATCACTAAAAATTCGAAGACTAAGCATTTTGGCTAACAATCGATCGCACTGCGCCAGGCTATCACCGGGCTGTGCGCAGACCAAGGCCAACAGCCCAGGCCCGATCCGGGCAACTTCCTTGCCCTGAATCTCAACCGATGCCTCTTTCACGCGCTGCAGGACTGCCAACACAGGAAAGCCTTTACAGCCCCAGGCGCGCACGCACCTGTGGTTTGGGCTTTTGACTGGCCGTCGGCGACTTGCCGACGCACGCCCAATCAAGCCAATGTGACACGGCAGAATTTGCGCTTGCCGGCTTGCAACACATAGGTTCCAGCCGGCAGGCGAAGGCCTTTGTCGCTGACAACCACCGAGTCGACCCGTACACCACCGCCATCAATGAGGCGATTGCCCTCACCCGAGGAGGCAGCCAGGCCTGCAGCTTTCAAAAGCGCGCCAATGGCTACGCCCTCTTGCGGCCGGGCAAGCGTCACCTCAGGTATCGCATCGGGAATGCCGCCTCGGCTACG
>JAURGS010000118.1 GCA_030833685.1 Rhodoferax sp.
GCGGCGTTGTCGCCGTCGACAGAGCCGAAGTTACCCTGGCCGTCAACCAGCATGTGGCGCATGGAAAAATCTTGCGCCATGCGCACAATCGTGTCGTACACCGATTGGTCGCCGTGGGGGTGGTACTTACCAATCACATCGCCAACGATACGGGCCGATTTTTTGTAAGCCTTGTTCCAGTCATTGCTGAGTTCGTGCATGGCAAAGAGCACGCGGCGGTGAACGGGTTTGAGGCCGTCACGGGCGTCGGGCAGGGCACGACCCACGATCACGCTCATGGCGTAGTCGAGGTAGCTGCGACGCATTTCCTCTTCAAGACTGGTTGGAAGCGTTTCTTTGGCGAATTGGGTCATGAAGGCGGGGATAGGGGTTTGTGGCGAGGGCGCTGTCCCGATTTTATGCTGTTGCGGCAAGGCAACGCTTGGCGCGTCCACCAGGCTTTTGTCCGTCCGCGGTATTGCCAAAGCCATGCTTCGTCCACAATCCAAAAGGCCCCCGGGCCATCATGTGGCACAATCAGGACACTTCCGCCAAGCTCGGTCTTGCGTGGTTTGAATCCATACACCGCAGCCCGTCTGTCAACATCCCCAAAAGGAGAATCATGAAAAAATCGACCCATTTGGCTGTACTAATCGCCTCTGTCCTGGTTGCCACCACAGTAGGCGCGCAGACCATTAATAACTGGCGCAGTGCCGACGGAACGGTCTGGAAAAACGGCACGCAGGAATTCTGCTGGCGCAATTCGTCCTGGACCCCGGCTACGGCAGCGCCTGGTTGTGACGGCGCGATCGAGCCCACGAAGCCGGCCCCCGCTGCCGCACCAGCGCCAGCGCCAAAACCGATGCCTATGCCAGCGCCTGCCCCTAAGCCTGCTGCAGCAGCAGCACCAGCACCAGCACCAGCACCAGCACCAGCACCAGCACCAGCACCAGCACCAGCTGCCAAGGTGGCCGTGGCCAAGGTGACCTATGCTGCTGACACCTTCTTTGATTTTGATAAGGCGGTGATCAAGCCTGAAGGCAAAGCCAAGTTGGATGATTTGGTTGCCAAAGTCAAGAACATCAAGCTTGAAGTCATTATTGCTGTGGGTCACGCCGACTCCACTGGCCCTGATGCTTACAACCAGAAGCTGTCGGTTCGCCGTGCAGAGGCGGTCAAGGCTTACCTCGTGTCCCAGGGTGTTGACAAGAATCGTGTCTACACCGAAGGTAAGGGCGAGAAGCAACCGATTGCAGACAACAAGACCAGCGAAGGCCGTGCCAAGAACCGCCGCGTTGAGGTTGAAGTGGTCGGCACTCGCTGATTGGCGACAGCCCCTTCCTAAAAACCCGCTTCGGCGGGTTTTTTTGTCGCCAAGGCGGCTTGACGTCAAGGCAAAACCTGAAAAAAGCGAGATGGAGCTCCAGTCGATCCTGTATTCACAAGGCTTTGGCACCCGGCGGGTCTGCGCGGGCCTCATTCAGCAGGGTCAAGTCATGGTTTATCCCCACCCAGGTGCCGAACAGGCGCTACCGTGCACCGACGCCGCAGCCAATTTCGAGTTGCAGGATTTTCGATTTCGTGTGCAGGGTACCGATTGGCGCTATGCGGAAAAGGCCTATCTGATGTTGCACAAGCCAGCGGGTACCGAGTGTTCCCATAAGCCAGGCGCGTATCCCAGCGTCTACACCTTGCTCCCGGCGCCACTGCGGCAACGGCCACAAAAAGGTGGCTTGCAAGGCGTCCAGGCGGTGGGGCGGCTCGACCAGGATACGACGGGCTTGTTGCTGCTAACCGATGACGGGCAGTTTTTGCACAAGATGAACTCGCCCCGGCACCACGTGCCCAAGACCTATGCCGTGACGGTGAAGCACCCGCTGCAGGCGCGGCAAATTCAGGCCTTGCTGGGTGGCGTTGTTTTGGACGATGACCCCACGCCGGTGCGCGCTCAGGCTTGCGATCAGGTGAGCGACATGCAGCTTAACCTCACCCTGACCCAAGGCAAATACCACCAGGTCAAGCGCATGATTGCAGCTGTGGGCAACCGAGTAGAGGCCTTGCATCGTTTTCAGATTGGTTTGCTGACCCTGCCCAAAAACCTGGCACCGGGCCAATGGCAGTGGCTTGACCCCAGCGATTTGCAGTTAGTCAAGACGGCTACTCAGGTCTGAGCTTGTGAGCGCTTGTGTTGTGTTGGGGGAGCATTTGATGGAAAACCGGAAGGCTGCCGGGCTCGGGTTATGCTTGTCGCGCACGATGCGACCTGTACCCGATAACGCTTGCGCTGGTTTGCAAGCAAGCGAATAATGACTGACCTGGCCACAATGACAACGCAGGAAACCGCTGCCGACGATGCTTTTCGGCATTTGCCGCACCTCAAGGGCTTTTTGATCCCGCCCGAAGCCTCCAAGGCTCGCGTGACGTCCGAGGTTTTGGCCCAGTGGGATGAAAAAGTTTTTGCACTCAGTGGTGAACGTCATTGGCGATTGAGCGATGCCGAGCGTGAGAAGGGCAGGTTAGCGGTCCTGCAAGCGCACCCGATCAGCGAGGACCTGTGGGTGTTTGCTTACGGCTCGCTGATGTGGGACCCGGGATTTCATTTTGCTGAGGTCCGCCACGGTGAACTGGCGGATCATGGGCGCTGCTTTAATTACCAGGTGGTCGCAGGCAGGGGTACACCTGCTGTGCCAGGCCTGGTTCTGTCCCTGATGCCGAGCCTGGGCACCCTCTGTAAGGGTTTGGTGTTTCGTGTGAGCGCCGAGCAAATTGAGTCAGAAACCCAAATTCTTTGGCGTCGCGAGATGCTGCGCGCGGGCTACAACCCACAGTGGCATCCGCTACAGACCCCGCAAGGTCCTGTGCGTGCCTTGGTGTTCATGGCATCGCCGGGTGAGTCCATGTATGTCCATGGCTTGTCAATGGCGCAAACCGCACAGCGTTTGGCTGCCGCCGAGGGCAATCTGGGAAAGAACCGCGACTATCTGCATCGTCTGGCCGAGCAACTGGACTGCCTGGGCATACCTGATCCTTACGTCTCGCAATTGCACAAACAGGTGGCGGCTCTTTGACGAAGGGGCGCCTGGACAGGTTTCATTCGCCAGAATAAGGGTTTCCCCTAGGTTTTTTGGCATGAAGCCGGCTAGATAATCCAAAAACGTTTTCGCAAAAACGTTTTTGAGCATTTGAATTTTCTATTTTTAGGAGTTTTTCGATGGCTTTCTTCAAGGTGAAATCACAACTCGCGATGATGGCTGTCGCGGGCTCTTTTATGGTGCCAGCCACTGGCCAGGCTCAATCGGTGCTGATTTGGTCAACCCAGGCATCGCCCGCAAAGGAAACCCAGGCGATGCGCGACGAGGTTCTCAAGGGCTCGCCGGTTGCTGTGGAGTTTCTGTCGAACCAGGAGGGGCCATTTTTGACCCGTCTGAACGCCGAGCTGCAGGCGGGCAAAGGTGCAATTGGCGTGATCGGCGCCTTACATGGCCAGCTCACTTCCAATGCGGACAGCTGGGTGGATATTTCGGGTGCGGCAAAAGGCGCCAATCTGAGCCCTGCCTTTATGAAATTGGGTAAGCTCAACGGCGACACTCAGCGCTATGTGCCTTGGATGCAGGCCACTTACATCATGGCGGCTAACAAAAAGGCCCTGCCTTACCTGCCCTCGGGCGCCGACATTAACAAGCTGAGCTACGACCAATTGGTCGCCTGGGCCAAAAATATGGCGGAGAAAACAGGTGGCCCCAAATTTGGTTTCCCGGCTGGCCCTCAAGGTCTGAAGCACCGCTTCTTCCAGGGGTATTTGTATCCTTCCTACGCCGATTCATCAGTCACGGAGTTTCGCTCGGCTGGCGCCGTCAAGGGTTGGGAGATGATGAAAGAGCTGTGGAAGTACACCAACCCAGCCTCCACCACTTACAACTTCATGCAAGAGCCTCTGTTGGCTGAACAGGTGTGGGTCGCGTTTGATCACACGGCCCGTCTGGCCGACGCGTTCAATGGCAAGCCTAATGACTTTGTGGCTTTCCCTGCACCAGCCGGCCCGACTGGCCGAGGTTTTATGCCGGTACTGGCCGGCCTGGCCATCCCCAAGACTGCACCAGACCGCGCAGCCGCGGAAAAAGTCGTGGCCTACCTGTTGCAGCCCTCGGTGCAGCTAGCCACACTCAAAGCAACCAACTTCTTCCCCACGGCTGATGTTGCCATTCCAAAAGACTTTCCGCCCTCGGTCGCGATTTCTGCGGCGGCGGTAAAGATGCAGGCGGGTTCGGCCGACGCCAACCCTGGTCTCTTGCCGGTGGGCCTTGGTGCGCTGGGTGGCAAGTTCAACCAAGTCTATGTCGACTCGTTCGAGCGCATCGTGCTGGCAGGTCAGCCTATCAAAGCGGTCCTCGATGAGCAGGCTGGCGCGTTGCGTGCCATCATGCAAGAAGCGAAAGCACCCTGCTGGGAGCCCGACCGTCCTTCGAACGGCGCCTGCCCGGTCAAGTAAAACTGTCGTCACCGAGTTGACGTGAGCCCGGCGGTGCACGCATGCACCGCCGCCTGCGTCCCGCCATCCGATGCAACAACGCAATCTGGCCTATGCCTTGATCGCTCCTGCGGCGATCTTCACGGTGGCCTTATTTTTGTACCCCTTGGTACTGGTTAGCCTGGATGCGTTTTCATCCAAGGCGGGTGGCTACTCGCTGGAGAACTTTCAGACCATGTATGGCAACTGGAAGTTCGGTAAAGCTTTTCGCAACACCGTGTTGCTGGCATTGTTGGTGGTGCCGATCCAGATTGTGATTTCACTGGCGATGGCACAAATGCTCATGCGCATACAGCGTGGGCGAGACGCCTTTTTGTACATCTGGACAATTCCGCTGGGCATTTCGGATTTGGCCGCTGGCATTATTTGGCTGGGAATTTTTGAGCAAACCGGCTTTCTCAACAGCGTCCTGATTAAGACGGGCTTAGTGGCTGCGCCGGTGTCGTTTCTGGGATTTAACGATACCGGGAGTACGTTGATCGCTGTGATGCTGGCGGAAATTTGGCGCTCCACGCCGATTGTGCTGGTGATTCTTGTCTCGGGCATCGGTCTCATACCCAAAGAATACGGGGAGGCCGCTGAGGTATTCGGTGCCACGCCATGGCAAAAATTTCGTCGGGTGACGCTGCCACTTCTGAAACCCAGCCTGCAAACGGCGCTGATCCTGCGCACAATTCTCGCCCTAGAGGTTTTTGCTGTCGTTGCCGCACTCTCAGGTACGAAATTTCCGGTTCTTATGGGCGAGACCTACCACTGGCAGTTTGCTTTGCAAGACGGTCGGGTGGCGGCAGCATTTGCGTTGGTGGTCTTGGCGCTGTCGGTCAGCACCACATTGATTTATTTGCGCTGGCTTCGGGTCCCGCCGGGAGTTAAGGCATGACGCGTGAACTTGTTCCTCTGTCGGTGGCACAGTCGCGGCTTCGCCGACTGCTTTTTTGGGGCGCGCTGGTCGCAACCGTATGGATCCTCGTTCCCCTGTATTTGTTGGTGGTCAATGCGTGGTCTTCGGAGCAGGCTGTCAACGCCTTTCCCAAACAATTGGTGCCCGAGTTTGACGCCGGCAGCCTTAACTTTCTGTTGCAGTTTCGCGGTGTGCTGAGTGCGCTCAAGAATTCGCTGCTGGTGGCTTTTCTCACCATGGTCCTTAGTATCGGCCTGGGTGCGCCAGCGGGTTACGCGCTGGCGCGCTACGAATTTCGGGGCAAGGGCTTGTTTCGCATGTTGATCATGCTTACCCGTGCTTTTCCGCTGCCGCTGTTGGCTTTGCCGCTAGCGGTGCTCTACATCCGCTTGGGCATCGACGACAGTGTTGTTGGTTTGGCCCTGGTGCACACCATGCTTGCGCTGCCATTTGCGGTGCTCATCACGTTTTCCCTGTTCAGTGGTGTCCCCACAGAATTGGAGGAGGCCGCCTGGGTTTTTGGGTGCAACAAATGGCAGGCGTTTTTCAAAGTGGTGCTGCCCATCGCCCTGCCGGGCTTGGCCGCGTCGGCCATATTTGCTTTCGTGATTTCTTGGAACGAGGTCTTCGCCTCGTCGGTGCTCATGATTCAGCACCGAACGCTGACCGCGTTTTTGCTACAGGGTCTGGATACTTCGCCAGTGCCCCTGAAGTTCGCTGGTGGTGCGCTGTTGGTGCTGCCCGCCGCCGTATTCATGTTCCTCATTCGAAAACACCTGTTTGCGATGTGGGGCATCTCCAACCGCTAAAACCATGGCCACCATTTCGATTCAAGACATTGCCAAGTCGTTCGGCGCTTTTCAGGCCTTGAAGGGCATCAGCCTGGAAATTGCCGACCAGGAATTTTTGGTCCTGCTAGGCGCCTCAGGCTGTGGGAAGTCGACCTTGCTGCGTATCGTCGCCGGGCTGGAGATTGCCGATGCGGGTGAGATAGCGGTCGGAGATCAACGCATTGATCATTTGCAGGCCAAAGACCGCGGTCTGGCGATGGTGTTTCAGAACTACGCCGTATTTCCCCATCTGACAGTGTTCGAGAACATTGCCTTCGGTTTGCGCATGCAAAAGTGCTCGCAAGACCTGGTTGACCGAAAAGTCCGCGAAGTCGCACAAATGGTTCATCTGGAGGATTTGTTGCAGCGCTACTCGGGTCAGCTCTCTGGCGGCCAGCGGCAACGGGTGGCTCTGGCGCGGGCGCTGGCGATTGAGCCTTCGGTGATGCTCATGGATGAGCCCCTGTCTAATCTTGATGCGTTGCTGCGCTTGGAAATGCGGGCCGAACTCAAATCGATTCTTTCGCGCAGCCAGACCACCACATGTGACGCACGATCAGGTGGAGGCGATGAGATGAGCCTGGCCGATCGGATCGCGGTGATGCATCAGGGCGTGATCGTGCAATGCGATACGCCGCTTGAGGTGTACCGCAACCCTGTCAACACCTTTGTTGCTGGCTTTATCGGCAGCCCGCCCATGAACTTTGTGCCCGCCAGGGAAATTAGCCCAGGCTTGTATGAGGCGCGTGCAATGCAGTTGAGAGGACCGCCGGGACACCAGCAGTTGACCCTGGGTGTTCGCCCCGAGGATTTGACGCCCTCGGAGAGCGGGCTGAGCTGCCGCGTGGGTGTTGTCGAGCCGCTAGGCCCCAGCACCCTGGTTACCGAGGTCCAAGGGGAGCAAATTTTCCGTGCGGCACTGCCCAGCAGTTCGCAGGTGCGCCCTGGTGACCAGTTGTATTTAAAACCTGAAACTGACCGTATCCGATGGTTCGATCGGCAAGGTCAAGCTGTGAGAGTCTGAAGATGATTGCAATCCAACCTGACGCGCAGAGCCAGATGCTGGACGAAGCCCAGCGTATTTTGAAGATTAACGACAAGGGCAGCTACACCGTTCCAACGCACGGGCTGTACCCATTCCAGTGGAATTGGGATTCCTGCCTGACCGCCCTTGGCCAAGCCTCGTATGACGAAAACCGCGCTTGGCTGGAGATCGAGACTTTGCTTGCCCACCAGTGGGAGGATGGCATGGTGCCGCATATCGTGTTTCACGAGCACGATGAAGGGTATTTCCCTAACAGCACAGTGTGGGGAACGCGACGTTCGACGCCGACCTCTGGCATCACGCAACCGCCCGTTCTGGGTTTGGTGATTGAGCAGTTGTGGGCTCGTGGCACGCGAAGTCAAGCGATTCGGGCGCGTTGCCAGCGTCTGATGGACGCCGCCGATCTTTGGCATGGTTGGTTTTATCGATGCCGCGACCCGCAGGCAACCGGCCTGGTGGCCTTGCTGCACCCCTGGGAATCTGGACGGGACAACTCTTGTGACTGGGACGAGGCCTTGGCGGCAGTTCCCGCAG
>JAURGS010000119.1 GCA_030833685.1 Rhodoferax sp.
TCGAAAGAGCAAATACGCGCCTCAGTGGACTCTGGCGGAAGCGCCTTATCGCAGCACTCACAGGAAGGGCGAAGTTGCAGCATCTAACTATCCTTTTGCTTGTGTCGGCTAACAAATATGCGACGGTCCCTAGAACTAAAGCACGAAGTCAAAGCGAAACTCAGAGGCGACATATTTCATGACTAATCGCTCATCGAACAGGAAATCTGGCTCATTCTTGGGATGGCCGGAAAAGTAGAGCTGCGTGGTGAGCAGGGGTCCGCTGCTCCCTCGGACCCGCACGTGCAGGTGTGGAGTGCGACCAGGATATTCCCCTGGAACCACGGTTTGGAGTGAAAACGCCCCATTTTTGTCAGCGAATTGGTGCCCGCGTAGTTTGTAACCGATGTTGTCGTAGTTACCTGATCCATCTGTCTGCCAAAAATCCAACAAAGCTCCAGCAATGGGTTTGCAATCGGCGCCAAGCACTCGACCGGTTAGCATCATTCGGTCTCCGTTAGTGCCTTTTTCAATTAGGGAAGTTCGCTCGGGCGATCGAGGGGTGAAGAATGGCCCTGTCATGGCGGGAGGAGTGGGAGCGTTACAGACCGGCGTCTCTGGTTGCTTAGCGGAGGCTTTCCGGCTGGTAATGATCGAGGGCCCAACAGCGCCGAGCAATAGAAATAGGCTCGCTCCCTCTTGCAGAAAGGATCGGCGTGGTGGCTCTCGAGATTCGTTACTTTTATCGCTCATAAACAACCCTATCTGATCGCTTTGTGTAAGTCGACCGTTGGCTCAATACCTCCGGGTTAACGGTAATCCCTACGATAAACCAAAAGACCAAGAAGTAAAAGTTTTTCCAATGAAAGAGGCTCTACATGAAGAAACCAAAATTCCGTGACAGCCAGATTGTTGACGCGTTCAAACGCGTTGAGGCTGGCCTTGGCGTTCTATACACTTGGCGTGAGTTGGGTAGCAGCCCAGACAAGGCAAACGATCTAAAGGTTTGTGGGTTGACGTTGCCCAAGGTGTAGCCCCTCAACCCACACCCTAATCCCCGTGCAGGTTGTTAGCCAGGCCGCTGGCTAGGCGCAGGGCAAGGCGGTGTTAGTTAGCAAAGTCCTGACCCACGCCTTGCCCCACAGTTAAGGCTAAGGGGTGATTCATGCACCTGGTGGGCGATAACCAGCTTTGCCAGCCGCCTGGATACATTTGTCGATGTCGAATTCGGGCATGACCAGAATGTCCTTCATCGCGCCGCTCAGCCGTATCGCAGTTGCAATGCCAGAAGCCGATTCGTAGCTGTCGAATTCCGCCTCGGCAATTACATCGTAGGGACCATGAAGGTAGCGCATCCAGGCAAGCTTTCCGCCCACATTGCTGCACAGTTTCTCAATCTGTGCCCGTCTTTCGGCATAGGTGCTTTTCATCAGTCCTTGAAGGCCCTGGTCGCTGTAGCTCACCAAAAAAATAGACTTTTATGCAATTTCTCCTCGTACAGTTTCAAATGATTAGGTGACATCACGTTATGTCGCCCAAGTAGGCCCGCCCGCCGTGACTACCTCAACTCTACCCAAGCCCTGAACTTGAACCTTGATGCACATCAAGCATCAGGTGGTGGCGGGCAGTAGGATGCGGGCAGAACAAGGGGGGATGTGCGATGACATTGGCTGACTGGGCGAATTTGAGCCAAATCGTTGGGTCCATAGCAGTGATTGGCTCCCTAATATTCGTTGGCATTCAGGTGCGCCAAAACACCAAGGCAACAAAGGCCACGGCGCTACAAATGAATGCCGATTACTGGCTTGGCTATTTCTCAATGCTGGCTGATAGTCGACTCGGCAAGGTGTACGCGAAAGGTTGTCAGGGTCGGGAGCAACTTGATGGTGAGGAGTTCCACCAGTTTTTCATCCTGTGCCGTGTAGCGTTCATGGGCTGTGAAAAGCAGCATCAACAGTACCTTGCTGGACTACTAAGTGAAGATGCCTACAAAGGCTATGAGGCAACCATCAGGGAGCAGATTGCAGCGTACCCGGGCGTGCGCGCTATGTGGGAACTTGTGAAGCATACCTATGGTCATGACTTTGTCGACTTTCTAGATAAGCAGATTGTTGGTTATGACCTGCACTCACGGGGTTCAATCAGGGGCAAATGGCATGAGCTTGCCTTAGCCGCTAATTCTCAAACCTCCAGCACGTAAGGGCTAACTGCCTGGCAAGTCGCCCATCAGTACCTTGGCTAGCATGCGCCTCCTCGCCATCCTCCTACTAGCCACAAGCCTCCACGCAGCCACCCTCACAGGCACATTGGTCGCCTGAGTACACACCTTGTGAAGTTCATCACCTGGAACCTCGATCACCGAGCAGCACGGCGGGGAGTCCCGCCATGGATTGGGATGGTAATTTCTCAACATCAAGCCGATTTTGTGGTGCTGAATGAATACGTTGAGGGCCCCGACCACAATTCGTTCCTCCATGCGCTTATTGGCTTCGGATTCCCACATCATTTGATTTCCAAAGCGGTTAAGGGTCAAAACCAGCTGTTGGTGGTGAGCCGAAGTGAAATTGTCCTAGGGCACTTGATTGCACCTGACTTTCATCCTGCCGTTTGGCCCAACATCCTGCACGCGATGTTGCCGCAATTCGGTTTTCACCACTTGGGCCAGATCTGGGTTCGTCCCGCTGGGGCGGGTGGTACCTCCAGCACGGTATGGGCGTTGGATGCCTCGATCACCATGACGCCGAAGATCGATCTGGTGGGTGACCTGTACGGGGACTCATCCACACCGGACACCGGATGGCAGGTTGGTGTACGCCTGCGGGCCATGGAAGGCCTGACCCTGGGCCTTGCCGCGGGGCGCCAGGGTAGCGACGCCACCCGGCGGCTCGTGGCCTCCTGGGAGTTCTGACAGCAGCGCGCCTCAACAGTAAGCGCAAACGCGCTCGCTGAAGAGCTGCTGGCTTTTTTCTCCCAACACAGTCAAGGCCAAACTAGCCCTGAATTTGGCAATGGATACAAGGCGTGTGGGCCGCCCTGATGATTTGCCCACGGTGGTGTCTTGTCAAGGTTGCACAAGCTCAGCTCAAAACCTCAATCGTGCACCTATCTTGCTGTTCGGCTTGTCCGAGCCACTTTAGAACAGACTGGTCAGCTCTGCCTCAAGGGCTGGCGCTTCGTTCTGAAGAATATCCAGGCCACGATAGACAGGTTCAGCAGGTTCCAGGCAATACCGTTCCAGAAAGCGGCCTGGTAGGACCCGGTGAGGTCGAAGATCTTGCCAGACATCCAACCCCCCAGAGCCATACCCAGCAGTGTGGCCATCAAGACAGCGCCAACCCGTACGCCCGCCTCTTTAGGCGGGAAATACTCACGCACGATGATGGCGTAAGCGGGAACGATGCCGCCTTGAAACAAACCGAACATGGCGGAAACCCAGTAAAGCGAAACAAGTCCATCAAAGGGCAGAAACATCACCAGCGCAATGCCCTGCAAGGCAGAGCCGAGTAGCAGCGTTCGCACGCCACCGATGCGATCACAAATAAGGCCAAAGACCAGGCGGCTGACGATACCGCTGGCCAGCATCAAGGACAGCATCTCAGCGCCACGCGCCGCTCCGTAGCCAAGGTCGGAACAATAGGCCACGATGTGTACCTGGGGCATCGACATGGCCACACAGCACGCAACCCCAGCCAGGCACAGCAGGGCTTGGGCTTGTGTCAGCGTCAGACCAAAAGGCCGTTGGGCGTCCGACCCGCTTGTAGCGGCTGTAAGACCCACAGGTGGCGTTGCAGGCAGCAGCGGTGGGCGTATGCCCATGCGTGCGGACAAAAGCGCCATGCCCAAACTACTGACAAGTCCGACGGCCATGTAGGTGTCTCGCCAACCCAGATGCTCAACGCCCCACTGCACGACGGGTGGCCATAGGGTGCCAGCCAGGTAATTGCCGCTGGCACAGACGGCCACCGCGATGCCCCGACGCTTTTGCCACCACAACGCAGTGTCAGCCATCAATGGTGCGAAAGTTGCAGAGCTGCCGAAAAGTCCCAGCAGGAGACCATGGGCCAGCGCAAAGCCGAGAATGCCGCTGGCGTGAGAGGCCCAGAGATAGCCTAGAAGAATCGCTACAGCGCCCAACCACAGCACCTTCTGAATACCGTATCGGTCGGCCATTTTTCCCGTAAATAGGCCGCCAATGCCCAGCGCGATCATCATGGCGGTATAGGGTAAAGAGGCATCAGCCCGACTGACGCCAAACTCTTGTTGCACCGCAGGCAGCACCACAGATACGGTGTACATGCAGGCATTACCCAGTGTCACCAGGCCCAGCGTGGTTAAAAGCCGCCACAGTGCATGGTGCGAGTCAACCCATTGGGCAGGCGCAATTTGAGGCATTGGTGTGTCAGGCGGGTTAGGGGCTGGGTGGCGCATTGTCAACCACATCCTCGCGCTCAATCAGGTTAGGCTGCATATGCGCCAAGGATTCAGAGAACCAGGCCTGTTCCCAAGCACTTAATTTGCGCCGTTTCAAATAGGTCGACGACGATCTGTGGCGACAGATGAGAACCGGTCCAGTGCGACTGAACTGGTGGCGCCAAGTTGAGAGCTGGCCTCTGAGTACGCTTGAGGGCGGCAACACTCGGCGACCAGGAGGCTTGGGTTGCTGCAAGCTCCAAAGACACTTGGTTAAGGTGTGAAAATGGACCATAAGGTGCTTGGGTCAAACCAGTCCAAGATTCGTCAGAGATTACAGGCCCAAGGCGTTGTGTGAAGGCAGGCGTGCGCGCTCAAAGCCTTGCGTACGTCAGTCCTGTACAGTTCTGCTAAACGCCATTCGCTGAGCTAAGTGTCATTGAAACCGACACAAGCCCGTACCGTCATTTGCTTTGTTCGGTGGTCACCGAACCTGCCCAAGCGAGAGCCAGATCATCGCGCCCGAAGTGGAACGAAGAGTTTTTTCATGAATTCAAGCAAGCAACATCAAATCAACGGCGTTGATCTCCTACTGATCCTGACAGTTACGCTTAGCTGGGGCATGAATTACCCGGTGATGAAGTACGTGGTCATGCAATTTCCGCCTGTGAGCTTCCGCGCCATCACTTTTGTGCTCGGAACGGTCTGCATTGGTTTGTACGCCTGGTATCAAAAAGCAAGCCTGTTTGTGCCCAGGGGCGAACGCCGCCAGACTTTGTTACTCAGTATTCCCAACATGGTTTTGTGGCACTTGGGCTTGTTACACGGTTTGACCCTTCTGAATTCGGGTCGTACTGCCATCATTGGCTACACCATGCCGGTTTGGGCGTTACTGGCCAGTGTGCTGTTTTTTTCTGAAAAGCTCACCAGTCGCGCTGTACTTGCCGTAGCTTGCTCTTTGACCGCCACCTTACTTCTGGGATGGCACGAGCTGTCACGGTTTGCTGGCCAGCCGCTGGGGCTGGTTTACACCTTTGGTGCAGCGATAGCCTGGGGCATTGGCAACGCGATGATGAAAAACGCCAAGTTGTCGATATCCAGCCTGAACCTGACGTTCTGGTCTTTGCTCAGTGGCACTGTGTTTTTGACACTTTTTGCTGTTGTTTTTGAGATCGATCGTTGGCGTTGGCCGAATTGGACAGAATGGTTGGCAATTGCCTACGGAGGCATCATTACCTTTGCGGTGAGCTACGTGGCCTGGTTTCAGGTCGCGCGCAAACTTTCGCCGGTTGCCAGCGGGCTGTCAATCATGCTGGTGCCCGTCGTCGGGCTCGCAGGAGGTGCATTGGTTCTGGGCGAAGATATTGTGCGTGAAGATATCTTCGCGCTGGGCTTTATTCTGTTGGCGATGGCCTTGGCATTGATGCCACGCAAGTCCATGAAATAGGGACGATGTCGAGAGGCACAGCCCTACACTGAAATGACATGACCATCAAAAAGTCGATTTGGTCAATCTGCGCGAGGGCCTATCGGCTTGGAGACCGTTTAAGTCTGGCTTGGCTACCCAACTGCGATCCGCCTTGTAAGTCTGAGTCAGAGACAGGGCGTTCAGTCCAGATTTGCCGAACCTTTTCCGCGCCGCGCTAGAGGGCATTTTGATCACCTTAAGCGGTGTTCTGCCCAAGTACGGCATGATTCTTTTCCATGAATATTGGCCATACCAACCCTTGCCCTGAGTTAACGGTTTACTTTGACGGCAGTTGCCCGCTGTGCAGGCGTGAGATTGCGCTGTACCGTCGCGCGCGGGGTGCGGATATGCTGAGCTGGGTGGACGTGAGTGTGGGGGCCCCGCTTGGCGCCGACTTATCCTGTGATGCAGCCATGCGGCGCTTTCATGTGCGTGAGGCCAGCGGACGACTGTTCAGTGGTGGTGCAGCCTTCGCCAGGCTTTGGCGTGCGCTGCCGGCTTGGCGATTTTTGGGGTGGTGCATGGCCTGGCCACCGATGTCCTGGATGCTTGAGCTGGCGTACCGCGCCTTTTTACCCATAAGGCCAACTTTGCAGCGCCTGGCTAGGCATCTTTGACTGTGGTTTTTACCCTTGTAGACGAGTCGGCTTTGGCCTTGTACATCGCAGTGTCAGAGTGTGAGATGAGCTCATCGATGGAGCGGCCATCATCTGGGTAGTGGGCAATGCCGATACTGGCCCCCAGCGTTAATTGCTTGTCGCCAATCACGTAGGGTTTGGCGATGGCATCGCACATCTGCTCGGCCATGACACGCGTTGTTTCTTGGTCTTTGTAGTCGGGGGCGAGAACGACAAACTCGTCTCCTCCCAAGCGACAGACTAAGTCACTTTGACGTACGCAGGATTTGAGCCTTTCGCCCACTCGTTTTAGTACGGCGTCCCCCATCTCGTGACCGTGCTGGTCGTTAATGGGCTTGAATCGGTCCAAATCAATAAAGAACAAGGCAGGCCGCAATTTGTACCGAGCCGCCGCCAACAGAGCGGATTCGGCCCGCTCCACGAACAGCGCTCGGTTGGGCAGCCCAGTTAAGTAGTCGTGGTGCGCGAGGTAACGGATTCTTTCCTCGTCTTTGCGACGGTCGGAAATGTCGGTGAACATGCCCACGTAATGAGACACCGCTCCGTGGCGGTCCGTAACCCGGGTGATAGAAACGTCACAAGGGTAAATGCTGCCGTCCTTGCGTCGAAATGAGATTTCACCGCGCCACAAGCCCAGTCGCTGCAAATCGGACCAGATACGCGCAGTCTCGGCCTCAGCGTTAGGCACGCCCAGGAGTTTGTCTACTGACTGGCTGAGAATTTCCTGATCGTTCAGTCCGGTGATAAGCCTGAACGCAGGGTTAATGATCATGATCTTCTGTGATGGGTCGGCGACAAAAATACCGGTAGGGCTGGCCTCCATCACCACACCGCTCAGACGCAGCGAACTCTCGCTTTCTTCGAGTTGCTGTTTGGCATGGGTTGTTGCAACTAAAGCGTTAGAGATCAATCGGTTGCGCCGCGCCTGGGCATAAAAAAAGTAACCGACCATCAAGCTCGCACTCAAACAGACGAGCAGCAAAATCAAGTTGTTTCTCTGCTGGGTTTCGTTACGCCAGTGTCCGGATCGGGGGGAGATCACCACTAACCACTGACTCCCATAGAGGTCAATCGTCTTGCTCACTGGCCTTAGACCGTCCTCCAAAGACACCGGGGCCGCAGATTGATAGAGAAGCGAGTTCCAATCTTGCGCAACACCAGCAAAAATCTGCATATCGATGGTAGGTGCAAGATTTGGATGGTCATCGTTGAGAAAGCCATTGACAAGATTTTTAGCCCGCAGCGGGGAATAAGCCCAACCCCGAAGCGCTTGCCAGCGATCCGCGGCGGAGTTGGTTGGCATATTGGCGCGATAGA
>JAURGS010000011.1 GCA_030833685.1 Rhodoferax sp.
AGCCGACCGCTCGTTGCCCTGTTGGCCTAGCGATGCGTCATACTGGCCTGTTGTGGCCTTGATGTCCTCTCCAGCGCCCATTTTAGCCTGTATAAGACCTGTTTGGGGCAGAGGTGGCTGTGCGCGTTGTGGCAGCGGTAGAACGCCTCCAGCGCCGTCTGTAACGTCAGGATTGACTTCCAGATACGGCCAGTTGGTCGTATTGGCTGTCTTCCACTGCTGTTCGTAGCCTTCAAACTGGCCGCCGTAGCCGATAAACGGCGCTTTTGGTGCCAAAGCAAGCATTTCGGCCTCTTGTGACACCCAATAGTTGTACATACGCTGGGCATCCTTGGCGTTTCTGACCAACCCAGAGACGTAAATGCGCCCATCAACCTCATATTCGTTGCCGATAATGCGAATCACGGGGATCCACTTGCCAGCCCACTCGCGCTCTTCGAGGATCTCGTAGCCGTTGATCTTGCAGTACCTGACCTTGGGGCGCTCGGACATGCGTGAGCGCTTGGGCTTGCCGTAGAGGGCGCGAAGCTGTTTGTCCTCGGGCGTGCCCTCAAACGCTGTTGCGTTGCCGGGGTACAGGTTCAGCGTGGCTTTGTCGTAGTCGATGTAGTAGTAATCGGCGATGCGGACGGTGTCCTCGTTCAGCCAGTTACTGATCGACTGGTCGCCCACGCCCAGACTTTGCAGAGTGGTGATGGGCGTCGAGTCGGGGTACATCCTTTCGTACTCGGCCTTGGTCACATCCTGCGTGATGAAGCACCACTTGGCGTCAGCGCCAGTCGGGTCTTGGATCAGCGGATCCATGTAGACCGAGAAGCTGTTGCGGATGCGGCCAATCTTGATGTCTTGGTCGAAGGTGTTGTCGTCGCAATACTCGGTCAGCAGACGGATGTAGCCTTCGCCGTATGCCACCTGATTCTCGCAAGCGGTGTCGTAGGCCACATCGGCGTCGCTGATGTACTCAATATGACGGATCATGCCGTTGAACACCTCGGCGACCTGCACATCGGCGTTGTCGTCCACCGGGATCACCTTTGCGCCAGGTCGGTTTTGGCGCTGGTCGTTGGTGACCTGGCGCACATGCTGGGGCAGTTTGTTGATCGTGAGGGTCGGGCGGGCGTTGATGGTCTGCCCTTGCACCGCGCCACGGGTGGCCAGCACATCGGCGGGCCACTGCCAGTGGTTGTCGGGTGAGCCTGCGTAAAAGCGCAGGTCGTCGATCTCGTCTTCGCGGCTCTCCATCAGCGCGGACACGGCCATATCAAGGCGGGCGCGGGCGACAGTCAGAATGTCTGAGTCGGATTTTGCGGGTTTGCCACCGGCTGCCACATTCGCGGCGGCAACCATGCCAGTTGGGTCAGCCATTCAGGACTCCTAGTACATGAGGCTCACGCATGACGACATAATCCTTGCCATCATGCTTGAATTCTTGCCCCACGCCAAAGTATAGGTGATCACCGACTTTGAGTTCTTTGCAGTCAGGGCCAGCAGACACGACTATACCTGTTTCCTGTTTTTCTGTCGAAAGCAACTCAAACATCGCGTGTTTTTCGACATCCACCTCAATGATGAGGCAGTTTTGCATGGCTTTGAGGGTCATTTTTTCTTAGCCGTCTTGGCAGACTCTTTAAACGCCTTGGCGGTCGGAGCGCCCTTGTCGCCAGGCTGGCGCATCTTTTCTTTGGAGCCAGCAGCGATGCGTTCGCGTTTGGCTGCAATATTGGCATATAGACCGGGCTTTTTCATATCAGCACTTCCATCGTTTGAGTGATGCCTTGGCGCGTTCAGCATCGCCTTTTGCGTGCTTGACCACACCTTCCATGCGGGCGCAGAAACTAGCCTTGCGGCCTTCGTCTGCCTTGGTTTTGGGGTTGGGAGCTGGTGCCTTGAGGTTAGACCCGGTTGCGGCGTTGTACTTGGCGCGGCCTTTTTCGGTCAAGCCAGCACCCTTGGACGCTGGCAGCTTCTCGCCGCGTCCAACAGACAAAGAAACACCTTTTTTGGCCATTTAGCTTCCCATCCATGATGATGCAATAGCGCCTCGTTCCATGACTACACGGCGTTCTGTGCGGGGATTGTACTCCCGCGAGGCCACAGGATAGGCGAACGTGAGCGCAATAGCGTCCGCAGCGTCTGGGGATGCTACCCCCCTCGCTTTCATGTCTTTTTTCGACTCCAAAAAGATCGCGCCCTTGGAGTCTGGCTTCATCATAGGTGAGATCAGGTCGGTTTTCAAGAACCTGTCGCTTGGAATGCTGGCCGATTTGAGCCAATCGCGCATTTTTCCCCAGATTTCAGCCCGTTTGTTGCCGTACATGGCCGGATTGCTTGATTTCCACCCGAAATTGACGCCTTTGATCTTGTACCGCTGCTCTTTTAGCCTGTCCACCACGCCAGCACCCAGCCCGCCCTCGTCAATGAACACCATTGCGGGCTTAAACTCCTCAATTGCCTCAATGATGTGCCCCACCACGGTCATGGTGTCGTCGCCTCGGTGGCGAATGATGCGTGTGATGTCCCGCCCTTGCCGCACCGCGATGACTGTCGCGTCCGCTCCGAACCGCGCAGGGTCTACCCCGATCACAACAGGGGCTGACGGGTCTTTGTATTGCGGGCGTTTCATGGCGTCATCGACCACCATGTTGGAGATGAACTGATCATCCCCCGCGTTCGGGAATTCGCCGTACACCTCAACGTGCGCTTGGCTGGAATCTGGCCCATATTCGTCAATGATCTGCTGGTAGACCTGCTTGTCCGTGCCCTCGACTGTCCTGGCGTCCACTGTCTTGGTCACCCAAAAGTCGCGCTTGCTGTGAAATGTCTCGTAAAAGTACCCGCTGTTGCGGCGGGGGTTGGAGAACGCCAACCAAAAGCGGTTCGGGGTGTTTTCCGTAAAAAAGCCCGCCGTCACCGCCCAGATTGCGTCCGCGATACCTGACGCTTCGTCGAAGATCACCATCACGCCGTCGAAGTTGTGGACACCCGCGTAGGCGTCTGGGTTTTCCTCCGACCACAGCCGCCCCTCAACGCCCCAGTAGCGTGTGCCTTTTTTGAGGTCACGCTCGACCAGTTCCGTCAGCCACTTGGCTGGCATCACTCGGGTGGCCGACACTTCGAACCAATGCGAGTTGAGCGACATCGCCAGCCACTTGGTGATCTCAGCCCATGTGATTGACCGTAATTGGCTTTCCGAGTTAGCCGACACGATGGTCGTTGAGCCGATCCGCGTGGACAGCATCCAGATCACAATCCAACTGACCAGCGCCGATTTGCCGATACCCCGGCCCGAGGAGACTGCGTGCCTCAAGGTGTCGAAGTCCACCTTGCCCTTGTTTGTCCGAATGTGGTCAGCAATGGATTGCAGCACCTCCCGCTGCCATTTGCGTGGGCCGCTGAAGTGTTCCAATGGCGTGCCGGGTTGCCCCCACGGGAATGTGTACAGCACGAACGCCAGCGGGTTGTCCTTGATCGCCGGACTCCAAAGTCTCGCCATCAATTCCTGTTCGTCTTCAGCGCTGTAGATGGTGTTCTGCATTTAGCGTTTCTAATTTTTGACTCGGTTCGTTGGCGATCACATCAATGACCCGTGACTCAGCTTGACGCAGCGCGCCGATGATGGATATGCGCTGGTCAACATCAATGCTGATGGACTGCTTGGCAACCCAGCCGTGCTGGTGCTTCAGGACTTCCAGCGCCGACTTGGCGTCGCCGTCCAGCGCGGCGTTTCGCAGGACTGCGGCCATTTCCGACTCTGCGTCTGCCTTGCCCTTTTGCGCCGCCAGCTCCGCAATGGGGTCTAAGGCGCACAGTTGTCTGTATTCAGCGGGGAGCATGCCAGCGGCCAGTGCCAGGGAGTCGCCCTTGAGGCCGAGCTTGGCTGCGTCATATATGCGCGTAAGCGTGGCCTCCGTGGCCTTCACTTCGCGGATGGAAAGGGGTAATGATCTCATTGAGCCGCCTGTTGATTGCGTAAGGCGAAGTGTAGCGGGTTTTGCAAAAAATAAAAATAAAAATTTCTTTACGCTGTTTGGTTTTGCAAAAAAGTTTTTGCGAACCCTTCGTTTTTGTTGGCCCTTTGCCGTCGGCCCTACCCCCTCCCCTCGCGGCAAAAATCTGGCAGCCGTCCGGCCGTGTGGACAATGTGGACAATCCACGCGTGGCCGCATGCACGCGGCGGCATGGCATGCACGCATACTGGCCAGGCATACAGTACTGTATGCATTTACATCACTGTATAAAATCAATTGTGGACAATGTGGACAATCTGATTTTGTGGACAATGTGGACTATCCACAAATAGGTTAGTAGCTACTAACCTTATCCTGGCGCCGGTGTGCGCCGGGCCATTTGTGGACAATGTGGACAATGTGGACGGCCAGTTTAAATCGCTGGCCAACAACAGTATTACATTTTAAATGTAGTACTTTTTTGGTTTCCCGTATCTGACATTTCATTGTCCACATTATCCACAAAGCCCCAAAACCCAGTATCTATGCGGCGCGCAGTGTGGACAATCTGGCCGCCGCCGACTATCCACGCCGCTATCCACAATGCCCACAATTTGCCGTTACATTCTGTAACATATTTTTTTACATCATATGCTTGACACTGTAAGACAATTCCGTACAATGTCCACATGTTCAACAAAACCACGGAAAAACACTGTATGAAACTCTCGCCCCTCCCCATGTCCGACGCCGTCGCTAAATATCAATTTATGCGCGTGCAACAGCAAATCAACCCAATCGACGCATGCACCGATGCGGCGCAATATTGCGGCGTCGCCGTGGCTGCGCTGGCCGCTGCGCTGATCGCCGCCGGTATTGACACTGATCGCCTCTCGCGCATCTGAAAAGCTGAGATCTCATTTTTTTGGAGTATTACATGAAAAACGCATTGGTCACCCCAGACGGTTATTTTTTCGAGCAATTGCCCGACGGCACATATACGGACGGCGACGTCACGTTTAACTACGACGTGTCCGATGATTTGCGCGGCGTCATATGGCAAGAGATGGACGGCCAGTATTGCGCCGACGGCGACGGCCTACTCGTAGTGGATTTTGACGGGTCGCGTTGGCTTTTGGTTGATCAGGGCGACCCGGTGTTCGCTGCCGATACCCTGGCCGACGCGCTGCGCGCAGGAAACGAACAGCTCGCAGAGTTTTACCCTGAAATTTATGCGGAACACGTGGGGGAAGCATGAAACACACAATTTTGGATATCGCCGCTGCCGTGGTTATCGGCTTAGCACTGGCCGCGCTCGCGCTGGCGTATTTTGACATTCTCACAAAATAAGGGGCAAAGCATGAAAGCATTGGGATATATCGCATATGAGGGCGCGTCGAAAATTGACGGCCGCCCGATTGTCGTAATCGTCAACAAATTGCAGGGGTCGGCTAACGCGAAAACCGGCGCCGACTTGGTTCAGACATTCATTATCCGCGCCGATGTTGCGCCGACCGATGCGCTGAAAACCGGCGATGATGTAAGCATATGCGGCCAGTGTGCCCATCGGCCGCTATTGGCCAAATCCAACGGCGCCGCGCCGTGCTATGTGAATGTGGGGCGCAGTGTCCGATCAGTGTACGAAGCATATAAACGCGGCCGCTATACAAAAGCCACGCCCGCGCAACTGCGCCGCATTTTGGCTGGCCGCAAAATCCGGCTGGGCACATATGGTGATCCGGCGGCCGCGCCCGTGGCCATGTGGCAGGAAATCACGGCCGACGCGGCAGGCGTGGTCGGATACTCGCACCAATGGCAGGCCGTGCATTTTGATCATGCCGCCTGGGCGCCGTTGGTTATGGCCAGCGCCGATACTATCGATGAAGCGGCGCAGGCTAATTTATATGGCATGCGCGTTTTTAGGGTTTCCGTCGGCGTTGACCGCCAGCCTGGCGAAGCTACATGCCCAGCCAGCGCGGAGGGCGGGCGCCGCGCCACATGTGACACTTGCATGCTTTGCGGCGGTACTAGCAAAGCGGCGCGCGATATCGTAATTGCCGACCATGCCGTCGGCCACAAAAGCCGCGTGATCATGTTGCAGGCGGCCGTATGAAAAAACAGACTTTCAACATGGCCCGCGCTGGCGGCGCTTTTGAACCGGTGCAGTACTACCCGCTCATTTATGTGCACGGCAGCGACGCCTGGCGCGTGGCTTTGCACCGTGAACCGGTGCTGGCGGGTAAGGGCAACTGGATTGTGTCCGACCCGGTGAGCGGGTATCGTGTTTGTAGGGTAACCGCATCGCATAAGGGCATGCCGATCGGATCCAAAATTTTGACAATCGCGCAGGCCCGCGCGGCCGCGATTCTAGATTTAGATGCGACCGTGGCCCGTATCGGCGCCGATCGGTTTGCGCGGGTTTTATCTGAAGCTCAAAATAAGGGGAAACCATGAACGAGCAAAAATTAGCGGCCATGCTGGCCGATATCCGGCGCGCGCAGGCTTTGCTGGCCGCGCCGTGGACAACACCAGGCGGGCCAATGTGGCCGCCTGGCCACTCTCAAGCATGGCACGGCTTGGAATACGTGCGCGTCACATTAACCGATATTTTGGAGGGTAAGACATGAGGGTTAAAGAATTTTGGCAATGGCTGCGCGACTTGGCCGACGCCACGGATAACGCGCCGGTGGACATGCAAAGCGCAGAGCATGCGTTTTTATCCGGCTACAGTGTGCAAGACTATTTGGAGCAAAAACATGATTGATTTTATGAAACTACCCGCGCCCGATGCAGAGCGCCTATGCTATGCGGAGGGGTTTACCCAGGCGGCGCAGCTATTTGAGCGGATCGCCGACCTGCAGCACGCGTTAGGCGTGGCCACGGCAGAGATTGAGACATTAAAAAACGCGGCGCTCGATTTGAAAATTAAAACTGTAGAGTGTGAGATTTTAGAATCAGAGCTGCAGGGTTTGGAAAAGCAAAACGCGGCCATGCATCGGGCGATTGTGCAGTGTTGCGACATCATGCTAACTAGCCCCATGTCTGGCATGCAAATTTTGGAGGACGCATTGTGAATCATACCGAAGCGGACTACATAAACGCGGGCGTCAGATATGAGCGCGCCAGCACCAGCGAAGCGGCGCAGGCAGCCGCTTATCATTTGCGGGCCATGCTATCCAGTGAAAAGCCCGCCGATCAAACCTATGCGCTGCAGTTAATTGAGCAAGGCCGCAAGGAGGCGCGCATATGATCACGCCCTACCCTCGCACCGAATCATACCGGGACGATTACGAACCCGGCACGCGTAACGTGCAGCTATTGCATCATATGGCCACGCGCCACGCGGCCAAGCTGGCCAATGAAAAAATAAATTGGCCGTTCCCGGCGGCGCCCATACCGGCCGACCGGACGCCAGCGCCCAGGGCGCCCGATGCTGAGGATGCGCCATGGTAGCGCTGGCGGCGATAATCGCCGCGCTTTTGGCAGTACTCTTAAACCTATAAAAAGAACGGCCCGTATGGGCCGTTTTTCATTTTACCCGCTGCAGGGGCGATGCTGGCGGGTCTTCTACCATGTCGCGCAGCTCCGACCGGCTGGTATCGGCCAATTCAGGCGCACAGAACACGTGCTTTTTACTATCGTGGCGGCGCGACTTCAAGCGGCCACAATCGACCCAGCCCGCTTCTTTAAACGCATGCAATAGCGCGCCCTGCACCACGCGCACGGCGCCAGGCGCAGTACCCTGCAGGCGGTCGCATAGGGCATGCCACGGCGCCCCTACCACGCCACGGCTAAACTCGCCAATACGGGCGCGCATCATCTCAACAAGGAACGACTCCGCGCCGCTCATACCCGCTTCGACCATTATGGCTTTGGCTTCGGTCATAAAGGGCGACGCGCCAGGGTTAAACGCCGCCACATCACGGGCGTGCAGCCAAGCGGCCACGGCGGCTTTGCCGCCAGCATTAAGCCATGCCCAAATAGCCTCACCCTCGGCGTCGCTCATGCGCCGCGCATCCGACCAGATTACGAACCAGCGGCGATCATCTGAGGGCAGATTGATTGACACGCGCTCATTGGAAAACGCGATCACTTGCAGGCGGTTGACCAGGTCATAGGGCGCCAGCCCCTTGCGATGGACAGACAAAAATTCAGGCGGCGCAGCAATAAGGGGCTTGAGCTGGTTTTCAAGGGCGCGGCGATCTTTGGCATCGGCCTGGCGCAACTCGTTTATGACCATAACTTCGGTCTCAAGCGCATAGCCCCATTGGCTGGTGACTTCTTCATTACGGACAAGGGACACATTGTGCAGGGAGTCGCCACCGATGGCCCAAAAGAACGGCGCCCACATGGTGTCTTTGCCCGAGCCAGGGTTACCGCCATGCAGGACGGCGTGGTTGATCTTGCGGTTAGGGTGCTGTAGCTTAAAGGCCATGACATCCAGCACATGGTCGCGCTCCCGCTGGTCGGGGATCATGCGCTCTACATGCTTAACCCACGGCTGCACGTTCCCGGCCACGGGTGCAGGCCGAGCATCGCGCCATCGGTTGGCATAGACCAGCCCCTCACGAGCGCAGAGGGTATCTTCGCCAGCGGCGTAGGTCATGCCGACCAGCACGCGGGCGCCCTTTTCTTGGCGCAGCTCGTCAAAGCTAACCGACGCCTCAATCTTGCGGCCACTGTTGACGGACTTACAGTGGATGTGCCTGAAGGTAGCGTTAAAAGCGGGGCGGCTGATCTCGCGGCGGTCTTGCATGTCAAAGTAGGCGTCGTCGTTTTGCAGGTAAGCAAAGCGGCTGAACCATTCGGCCTTCTCAAGGCGCCCATGCTCTTTGCGGTTGACCTCGGCGACCACCTCGGCAGCCACATCGGGGTACTCGGCGGTCGGCTGGAGCTGAGACAGCGCCGAACCCATCATGGTGGCCAATAGCTCCTCACGCAGGCCAGGCTCATGCTTAGGGCCACCATTGTCGCCGACCCACTTTAGGAACACGGTCGAGTCAAGCTCAAGGCAGTGGCTGTGCATACAGCAGTACGCCCGGTTGGCGGGCATATAACGGCCCTCGGGGTTGCCGTCGCTGTGCTCGGCGCTGTTGGGGCAGATGACACCCGCCCAGCCCTCTTGGTTGGGGCGCGACAGCAGCAGGCCATTGTCCGACAACCAGACCATCACATCGTCTGTGCCATCGTCGCTGATGCGGATCGGGCGGTAGATGTCGTCCACCTCGGCGGGCGCCACCTCAAGGGCGGCGCAGATCTGCGCCAGCGTGAAGTCGCGGTCGGGGTGGAACTCCACCAGCCGAGCCTTGAACAGGTCGCGGCCGGGTTTCAGGTTGACCGAGCCAGGCAGGCGGAAATTCCGCACGGCGTTGATCGCGCCTGGGTCGGTGTAGCCCGCATCGGCGATGGCCTTGATGGCAGCAGTAAACTCTTTTTTCGTGGGCTGGTCGCTGAACACATAGCCCCATTGGAACGACCCCTCGCTGGTCTCCATCTTCCAAGTCGGTTCAAGCGGCGGCACTTTGGCCTTCGTGCCCACATCGTCCAGCACCATCACCAGCACATACTCGCAGTTGGCGGCTTGGGCGCTTGGGTGGCCGTCCTTGAAGCGGTCGATGATGAAGCTGGCGGTGTTGCCGTAGATCGCCCAGTCTTCTTTGATCTTGGCCGTGGGCAGCATGGCGGGCCATGTCGCCTTGATCGCACCATCTGCGTGGTACTGATACTGGCCATCTTTGAGTTGTGGTTTTTGGCGCACAACGAGGAAAGTTTCGCCCTCTGGGGCCAATTTTGTGAGAAAATCCAGCACTGTTGCTTCTCCTTTAGTTGGAACTTTAGCCCCCGTCTAATCCACGGGGGCTTTTTTATGAATAACGGGTTGTCGTTGTGCCCTCGGCAGCCAGCGGTAGGCCAGCCGCCCAGCCAGGCGCGGTGCACATCACTTCATGCACGCGGCGAGACACTGATTCTGCCTGATCCGCTGGGCACTCCACAACTATTTCGTCATGCACATGGGCGACTGTTTCGGGCAGTTGTCTCATGGCGTATCGCAGAAGGTCATGGGCTGTGGCCTGCACGACGTTTTCACACGCCAGCCCACGCCACAAGCGGGCGCGGGGCCACTCTTTGGCGTCAGCAGCGGGTTTCCACGCGGCTTTGGTGTAGGTCACATTGCCCTCGTCGTCGAACTTGGCGTTTGGATAGCACAACACCCGCCCCGAGGGCAGGGAGTACCACAGCGTTTGGCCGTCAAACATATAGGTGATGCGACCGGCAGAGAACTCGCGCCCTTTATGGCGCATCGCCCGCAGGTAAGCGCCCTCAAGCGCTTGGCCGTGCATCTGCGCCCAAGGGTTGGCCCTGCGCCAGCCGTCTACAGCCCGCTGCACCTCTGAGGTGGACAGATGCACGCCGTAGATGCGACCGAAGGTCTCAAACGCTCCAGCCCCGCCCAAGAAGCCCAGCGCCAACTCCTGCACCTTCCCGATCTGGCGCATGTCACTGCGCCCGGCCTCATGCTCGGCTTGGATGTGTTCGTAAGGCAGGCGAAAGGTGGCCGAGGCGTTGACGATGTAAGGGTCAAGACCCGAGCGGAACACATCGAGCTTCTTCTCGCCCGCCGAGCAGTTGGACAGCCACGGATGGACGCGCCCTTCAATGGCCGACCAGTCGTAAGCGATCAGCACATGACCAGGCGCTGCCACGATGGCCGGGCGCAGCATCTTCTTCAAGACATCAGTAATGCGTTTTTCGAATCGTGGCACGATCTCATGGCCTCGAACCATTGCTGTGCGGACGGCGTCGGGGTCTTTAGCGCTTTTACGCGGGAGATTATGGACTTGAGCGCCGTACGACGAAGCTCGCCCTGTTGCACTGCCTCCAGCAAAAACAAAGGCACCTCTAACTCGGGCATCTTCCTCGTCTGCCAGCGATGCAAGGCGGCTGAACTTCGCAACCGACGACGCCCAGAGGTCATCGGCGCACTGTATAACGTCGGCAACAGCGGGCGGTATCTCATCGGGATCCTCCATTGCAAGCAGGTTTGCCCGCACAGTCTTGTCAATCGAATACTTCTCGCCAGTCCACATCAGCTTCTTGGCCTCGGGGCCGACACGCTCCAGCACCCACTCCCGCATCTTAGGGGAGCGCACGCTGGTGATCGCGCCTTCGGTAACCTCACGCACGATCTGCTCGATCTCCAGCATCTCGGCGCCCGCGTACTGGACAGCAGCGCGGCACAGCGGCACATCGACCAGCAGACCGCGGTCGTTGATGCGCTCGTTGACATGGTAGTCGGCCAGCTCGTCAGCACTCATGGGCCGCAGAGCTTGGCTGATCGCACGCATGGCGCGGACATCCTGCTCACAGTAGGCGACCATCTCGGCCATCAGCTCGGGCGAGTTGTTGAAAGTGCCGTCAGCCTTGGGGATGGACAGCAGTCGGATCAGTTGGGCGCCTCGGTGGTCTTTCTTCATGGACGCGCCACTGAAGCGCCCGACATCTTCAAGCGACCCAGGCGCGCAATTGGCGCGGGATTGTGCTGCGGTGCAGTAGAACTGCTCCAACTTGAAGTTGATTTGCAGCACATACCAAAAGATCAGCCGCTCAAAGGCGGCGTTGTGGGCGTAGATGAGGCCAGTGTGGTCACGGACAGCCGCCGGGAAAGGCTGGTCGGGTGTCCATGTCACGACCTCATCGTCGTCAAAAGCGTAGGACATACAAAGTACATCCGTGCTTGCATCTTGGGCGTAGTTGTAAACGCCTTTAGCCTTAAGATCGCAACGACTGCGCGTCTCAAAGTCGAGCCAGAGAATGCTCATAGTGTAGGTGGGGGCATCAATTTGGGTTTCGACAAGCCGCAGAAGAAAGCCAGAAAATCCTGCGGGTCACCATCCTTGAGTGCTGGCTTAACTGCCCCCGATTTCAATTAGGCCGCACGACGACGACGGCCAGCGGGAGCGGCTTCTTCCACCACTTCCGGCTCTGCTGCTTCTTCAGCACCGTCCATGCCAACCCATTCGATGATTTCGAACACTGGCGTGTAGATGCGCCCATAGGACTTGTGGGTGTAGTGATCCTTTTTCAGGCGCACCACAGGCACAGGCTTGCTGGGGTCTTTGTCCACTTGCGTGGCGATGGCGATGCCAAGGGTCTGGACGGACTTCTTACCGCCAACCGAGGTCGTGGTGAAGCGCGCTTCCATGTCCTTGTCTCCGCCGGTGCGGCATTTGAGCGACATGCCGATCTGCATCTCCCAGCCGCGCTTGGCGTTGGCCGGAGCCGCGTCAAGTTCAGGCAGGGGGTTTGTGATGCCAGTCATCTTTTCGCCCAACACCTCGCCGTCGCCCCAGGCGATGAAGCCGTGGACAAAAGAGTAGGGGTTGACAGCCCAAGTGGCGTCGTCTTCGACTTCGGTTTGGTCAGCGCCGAAGACCCAGTGGCCAGTCTTGTCCATTTTCAGGATGACTGTGCCCGCAGGGCCAACGTCTTTTTCCAAAGCACGCAGAGCGGTAGACAGGGTGGAGACGGCTGGCAGGTTTGCCGAGGAGAAGGTAGTCAATTGCATGATAGTCCTTATTGCAGTTTAGAAAGAGCAGCAGTGAGTTGCTGCCCGATTTGTACGACGGCTGGCCGGGGATCGCTCTCCGGGGCCATCGTAGTGCCCGATGACACTGACACCACAAGTTCGGGTGGCAGCGCCAACTTGCGCTTTTTGAGTTCCTTCTCAGCTTGCGCTGGAGAAATCAACTCTTGTTTGTAGGGGTTCATGTTCAAGAACTCCAGCGCCTCGGCTGCGTCTTGTTCACTCACCCATTGCCTGCGTGCTTGCTTTGCGACCAGCTTGTAGCCAGGCACTGGCAAAGACTTCTCCAGAAGCTGCACCGCCAGACCACGCAGGTCTTTGATCCAATCTTCCAGAAGGTCTGCATTCTTCAGGTATTTGCCCAGCATGTCAACATCAACATCTTTGAGTTGCACTTGCAGGGCGCGATCCACAGCACCGGTCATCTTAGGGCAGATGGGTTTGCCTGTACACCAGCGGCAGTGGTCGCCGTGTTGCAGTTTAGCATCAGGCTGCTGCGCGGCCTTGACGGCTTGCACCAGTTCCTGCTCAAACTGTTTGATGCGATCAAATGTGGTCACCCAGCGACGGATCACTGGCGGCTGCACGATGATCAACTCCAACTCTTTGGCACCATCGAACGCCCACTTGGCGGCGTCTGTCCGCATGGATGCGGCGGCGTAAAACATCAGTTGTGGGTTTTCTTCAGCAGCCACGACAACGCCATCGCCAAATTTCCAATCAAGAACAACGGCACGATCACCAATACGACCCACAAGGTCAGTGCTGCCAAAAACACCAGGTAAGAGGTCACCGAACCCAACACGTGTTTCAACTTCATAAACCATCTCCTGCTTGGGGTCGATCTCGTCCAGCGCCGCCAGCGCGGGCACGATCTTCTCGTCGAACAACTCTTGCGTCAGCACTTGGTCTTCGTAGCGCGACCCGATGACTTCAGGACGGCCTTCAAGAATTTCGCTAATGGCATTGTGCAAAAGCGTGCCGCGATCAGCGTGTTCGCTGGACGGCTGCCGGGGCATCTTGTTGACAAGCGCCACGCTACCGGGGCAGGCAATGACGCGCTTGGCGGTGCTACCGCCGACGATGTTACTGTGTTGCATTGCGTACCTCCAGCATGATGTCGGCGACTGCATAAGCGCGGCGGGCGAACTCGTACATGTTGGCATGCACATCTGATGCCAGCAAGCCTTGCATCGCTTGGGCGGCAAGGTAATCGCGCAGGCTCATGTCCTTGGCGTAGCCGCCAGTGGCATCAAGCCAAGGTGTGTGGTCTTCTTTCACTGTACTCTCCTTCAGTTGTTGAGCCTCCACTATAACACGCAAAAAACTTTTGCACAACATCTTTTTTGTGTGTATTATTCGGGCTATGAAAACACGCACCATCGAAATTACACTCGCAGAACTGCAAGATGCCTTGCGCGAATACTGCTTGAAGCACGGGCACAACCCAAGCCAAGTGACTATTGTCAGCTATGAGAAAACAATCATGGTTGAGTTGGAGCCTAATGGCTTGGTGATCGCAGACGAGTTTACGCATCGTGCTTGAAAAACAAATCGAAGCCCACCTCACCAAGCGCGTCAAGGCGCTGGGCGGCGTGGCGTACAAGTTCACCAGCCCAGCGCACAAAGGCGTGTCCGACCGCATTGTGTGCCTGCCCAACGGCAGCACATGGTTTGTGGAACTCAAGACTGAGGGCGGCAGACTGTCGCCATTGCAGAAGGTGTTCGCCGCCGACATGGTGCGAATGAATCAGAAGTATGTTTGTTTATGGAGCAAAGAAGATGTCGAATCTTGGTTACAGCAAAACGCCTGACCTGCCAATCACGATGGAGGAGGAAGAAGCGTTCAGCGCCCTCGACCGCCAGGTCGCAGGCACGCACTACAAAGACCTGCCGATCCAGCCCGCCGAGTACATCCACGCAAACGCGATGGGGTACTTTGAAGGCAATGTTGTCAAGTATGTCAGCCGCTGGCGCAAGAAGAACGGCATAGCCGATCTGCAAAAAGCCAAGCACTACATTGAGTTGCTGATTGAGTTGGAGGCTAAAAAATGAGGTTCGGGTCTGTCTGTTCCGGCATTGAAGCCGCCAGCGTGGCTTGGGCGCCGCTTGGTTGGAAGGCGGCGTGGCTGTCCGAGATTGAGCCATTCCCGAGCGCGGTGCTGAAGCACCACTACCCGGATGTCCCCAACCTCGGCGACATGACGCTGTTGCCCGAGCGCATCCTGTCCGGCGAAGTTGAAGCGCCGGATCTGTTTTGTGGTGGCACACCCTGCCAGGCGTTCAGCGTAGCTGGCCTTCGCAATTCTCTTGATGATGCGCGGGGCAACCTTTCTTTGACCTTCTGTGAGATAGCAAATGCAATTGATGAAGTACGATCTGTTCGGGGACTTGATCAGTCCATCATCTTCTGGGAAAACGTGCCGGGAGTCCTCAACACAAAAGACAACGCCTTTGGATGCTTTTTGGGTGCGCTTGCCGGCGAAGATGATCCGATCATCCCATCAGGGGAAAAATGGACAAACGCAGGTTGTGTGTATGGCCCCCAAAGAACAGTTGCGTGGCGAGTCCTCGACGCCCAATATTTCGGAGTGGCCCAACGACGCCGTCGTGTGTTCGTTGTCGCAAGTGCTAGAGACGACTTCGATCCCGTCCAGGTTCTTTTTGAGTTCGACGGCGTGCGCCGGGATTCTGCGCCGAGCAGAGAAGCGGGGCAAAAGCCTGCCCCTTGCGTTACAAACGGCCCTCCTTTCAGTCGCACAGGCAACGAGCGAGTAGAGGCCGAGGCGATGGTTGTTCAGCCCTACGAGGTGGGCAACTGCCTGACAGCGCGGATGCACAAAGGCATCAATAGCACTTTGGATGAAGGCCAAACGCCGGTGTTGCAGCCAACCTATGGCATCCCCGGCAACTGGATTGGGCGCCAGCCTGAGAACGGCGGCAATGCTGTTGAGCCAATGCACGACGTTGCGCCGTGTCTGACCAAGACCGATCGGCATGGCGTCGCGCAGCCTATCCCAATTGATCTGCGAAACGCTGGGCGTGATCCTGAAAAGCATGACGCAATGAATCGCCAAGGCGTGGGTGTCGGTGAGCCTGGCGACCCCGCTCACACAGTGACCTCGGCGGTTGTGCATGGTGTGGCGCAGCCAATGGCTTTTGACCTTGTGCAGATTACAAGCGCCGCAAACCGCACTCGGGTTGAACCTGGCTTGCCGTCTGGCACGATTACCAAGGGCAGCAACATGCATGTGGCGCAGCCAGCCTACACCACGAAAATGCACAACACAACCAGCAACAACGCTGGCAAGTTCTTTGAAGAGTACAGCACATGTTTGGACGCCAACAGTCCACCGCCTGCGGTGTTTCAACCCGTTGGCACTGACTGCTACAACGGCAGCATCACTGGCGATGTGGCGGCGACTATGGGCACCAGTGGTAGCAGTGTCAACGCCAGCGGGCCGACTGTGATGCAGCCTGTTGGGTTTGACTCGTACAACAACGATGTCACGGGGGATGTGTCCAAGACCATCGACACCGGGCAAGACTATCACCATGTGCCGAATGTTTTGCAGTCTGTCGGCGTGGAAATTGGCCCGTCGGGCGGCAAGTTCACCGAGCTCAATCCAACACTAGACACTCGGGCAAAAGACGGGCCTGTCAGGAACCAGTTGGCAGGTGCGGTAATGCAACCCAACATGATGGTGCGGCGTTTGACTCCTGTGGAGTGCGAGAGACTGCAGGGGTTTCCTGATGGGTACACAAACATACCCTGGCGCAAGAAAGATGAGTCGCCGGACGGCCCACGCTACAAGGCATTGGGCAATAGCTGGGCTGTACCTGTGGTGCGCTGGATTGGAGAGCGAATTGCTAAAGCTGCGTGACTACCAAGAGACGGCTGCCGACTTTTTGTACGAGCACGACCGCGCCATGATCTTGGCGCCGGTCGGTGCTGGCAAGACCGCCATCACGCTGACGGCCATGTGGGAGATGCTGCGCGACGGCCATGTCAAGCGCTTCCTTGTGCTGGCGCCCAAGCGCGTCTGCACCGATGTGTGGCCAGTCGAGCAGCCCAAGTGGGCGCCGATGGCCTCGCTGGCCGTGGCCGTGGGCACACCCAAGGAGCGGCTGGCTGCGCTCAAGTCCAACGCCCGCATCGTGGTCACCAACTACGACAACATCCAATGGCTGGCCGAGCAGAAGTTGAACTTTGACGCTGTGGTGTTTGACGAACTCACGAAACTCAAGAATCCGTCCGGCACTAGGTTCAAGGCGCTGCTCAAGGTCATGGATCCGATCAGCGTGCGCTGGGGTCTGACCGGCTCGTTTACCAGCAACGGCTTAGAGGATGTGTTCGGTCAGTGCAAGATCGTTGACCAGTCGCTGCTGGGGCGCTCCAAGGGTGCGTTTATGCAGCAGTATTTCTGGTTGAAGAACCAAGAGTTCAACGATTGGGAGCCACGCCCTGAGTCGCTGGCGCTGGTGATGAAGAAAATTAAGCCCGCCACCTTTGTGCTCGAACCTGGCGAGTACAAGGACAAGCTGCCGCCCTGCCACACGATTGAGTTGCGCTGCAAGATGGACATGACCGAGTACGACACCATGAAGAAAGACTTTGTGGTCGAGTTTGGCGATCAGGCGGCGGTCGCCATCAACGCGGCTGTCGTGACGCAAAAGCTCCAGCAGATGGCTGGCGGCTTTGTATATACGCCAGAGCCTGTGTGGTTTAGCCCACACAAGTTTGACGCACTGGAAGACCTTATTGATGAGAACCAACATGCCAACACCATCATCGCCTACAACTACCAAGAAGAACTCGCCGAGCTTAAGCGCCGGTTTGCCAGGCTTGTCACGCTCGATGATGCTGGAGCAATTGAGCGGTGGAATCGAGGCGAGGTCGAACTGTTCGCCATCCATCCCAAGTCAGCCGGACACGGCCTTAACCTCCAGCACGGAGGCTGTCACATGGTGTTTCTGTCACTGCCGTGGAGTCTGGAGTTGTACGAACAGACCGTTGGTCGTCTGCACCGCTCAGGCCAAAAAAGTCCTGTGTGGGTGTACGCGCTGATGACGGAGAAGTCCGTAGACGAGAAAATTTGGGGCGCGCTGCACGACAAGCGCTCTGTATCTGAAATTGCACTGGAGGCATTGAAGTGAAACGAATCGACCAATGGAAGGCCCAGCTTAAGGCGGCGCGGTCTGACCTGAACCACAAGAAGCGCCAGTACAACGCTGCCGAGCGCAGTCTGGCACGAACCATTCAACTGATTATGAAACTGGAGGACAAAATAAATGCTCACTTGGCGAAAACTGAATGATCGGCTTGCGACGATGTCTGAGGAAGACGTGCTGGCGCTGCTGAACAACGAACGCGCTACAACCAAGCGCAGTACCGTGCTGGAGCGTTTGCACCAGCGTTACTCAACCCTGCGCGCCGCCCGAGAGCGCCAGGAGATCCTAAAGGAAGCAATCAAATGAACTATCTGAAAAAACTGTGGCAGACCCCAAGCGCCGAGATGCTGGCGATGCGTGAGCTGGAAGAAGCCAAGCGCAGGCTGCTGGAGGCGCAGACCACTCGCGAGTATGCCGACAGCATGGTCAAGTTCCGCGAGGCGCAGATCAAGCGCCTGACGGCCTACATCAAGGGGGTCGAATGAAGTACCTTGGTTATGCCATGCTTGTCGTGGCTTGGTTCGTGGCGCTGTACATCGCTGTGCAGTCTGCCCCGATGGAGGGTCGGCGCATTGACTGTTCCCTTGTGGAGATCAGCCCTGACTTCACGCCCGAGATGCGTAAGGCGTGTCGTGAACAACGGAGGATTAAGACATGAAAGACGAAGCATTGAAGCTGGCGCTGGAGGCGTTGGAGTCCTTTGCTCCACACAACGGCGTGTTCTGGAGAAACTGGCATAAGGATGACGCTGAAATTGCCACCGCAATCACCACCATCAAGCAAGCCCTTGAAGCACCTGTGCAGGAGCCTGTGGCGTTCAAAATCTACAAGCCAACACCGCCACGAGGGGCCACTCCAAGTGTGCAAGATGCGGAACTGCCTTGGGTGTATGACCAAGACCCCTCATCTGGGAGTGTTGCATCTATGTGGGTTACGCCTATCAACACCAAACTCAAGGAGAAGAACACATGAGGGAAGTGTTTGAGGCGCTGATGCGCACCAAGGGCCACGCCGATTTCAACAAAACAGCCGCTGGCAGGTACACCGTGCCTGCGATGCAAGTGCGGTGGGCTTACTTTCAGCTTGGCTGGGAGATGAGAGGGGTATACAAATGACACCCATCCGACAAAAAAGAATCCGCGACCTGCTTCGCACCAGGCCAAACGGCATGACGGCCAACGAGCTTTCCGAGATCATGGGCTTGCATGTCTCCAACATCAGGACTGCACTGAGGGCGATGCCGGACACCTATGTTGACCGCTGGAGTCTCGGTGGGCGTGGCCAGTTTGAAAAGGTATGGATCGCTGTGCCTGTGCCCGCCGACTGCCCGCACCCCAGAGACAGAACCAAGTGGGGCACATACACCAAGCCAATTAAGACTCAATGGGTGACTGTATGAACCAAGACGACATCATCCGCATAGCGCGGGAGGCTGGAATGTTTAAGTTGTTTGGAGACCCCAATGCTCCAGAAGCCCTTACAGGCAAATCCATCGAATGCTTTGCCGCCCTTGTCGCCGCAGCAGAGCGTGAGGCGTGTGCAAAGTGTGTGGAGGAAAAGGCCAAGGGTTACGAGGATCGTGCAACGCAACCAAAAGATGTCCGCGACATCAACCCAGAAGTGGCACGAATAGCTGTGCTTGCTTGCGGACAACTCGCCGCCGCCATCCGAGCAAGGGGGCGCGTGTGATCTTCACATGGCAACAGCGCCTTGGTGCGATGGATCACAGCAAGGGTACGCGCAACACCATGATTCAAGAGTGCATGAAAGCCGAGATCAAGGAGTTACGCGCCGCCCTGCGCCAGCAGACAGCACGCGCCGAGCGCAACAAGGAGTCGTCCAAGCGCTGGCGGGCAGCGGCCACCCGATACCAGACGATTGCCGCCCAGCGTTAGCCGAGCATATTACTGGCGAACTTCTCAACCGAGGCCACCCGGTTGAGCCAGCCCTTGATGAACCTGGCTTGGGTCGGGTCGCGCTCCACGATGGCCTTGTAGAACGCCTCCTTGGCGTTGCCAAAGGCCACCAGCGCCTGCGCCGGATCGGCTTTGGCCACAGCGGCCATCGTGGCCGGGCCAATAGCGCCGTCAGCAGTTACGCCAACAGCCTGCTGCAAGAACTTGGCAGCGCGGCCCGGGCCAGCGTTGACCGCAAAGTCGAACACGGCGAAGTCCAGACCACTGGGCAACTCGTCGCAACGGCATTTGTCCCAATAGCCCTTCTTGTAGAACGGGGCAACGACATCCACTGTCAGCGCCCGCATCTCGCCGTCCTGCACCGGACGGCCAATGTACTGCGCCCAAGCCGCCTTGGTCACGCCCAGGTTGGTCTCGCCGCCCTTATCAAGGGGGTCGTTGACATAGCCACCCTCGGACTGCAAAACATGCTCAAACGATTTCTGGAAATTCTCTTTCATTTGTCATGCTCCATTTTGCTGTGAAGGACTTCTTTGATCGTTTCTTGTTTGTCACTCGACCCGTGAGCCGAGCCGAAGAAGAAGTTCAGGATGGTGCTGACAACCGTGCCCAGCACGAAGCCAAGGATGGTGTCGGCGAACCGGACGTTGGCCGTGGGGATTGGCGCAAAGGTGATGAAGGCGATGTACAGGATGGCGCAGGCGCTCCAGCCGATGGCAAAGTACATCAGGAAGCGCTTGGAAAAGATGTCGTCCTGCTGGAGCGCAGCGGTCTGCATTGCTCGGGCGCTGGCCGTGTTGGCGTTGTGCAACTCAAACTTCTTGAGGTCGATCTCGGCCAGCTTGGCGGCGGCGTCTGGGTCGCCAGCGATGGCCTTGGCCACGGCCTCCACGCTGTCCTCGACGCCGAATTTGGCCGCAATGGCCGACACAGCCGCGCCGCCAAGTGGGCCAGCGACAACAGTTGCTAGTGCAGGGGCGGCGCCCTTGAGTAGGTTGATCAGGTCATTCATTTCTTTGCGCTCCATCTCACAGGTTGTCGACTGTCATAAATCATGTACATGCCAAAGCCCACCATGCCGAACAACAGCACAACGGCCATGACGACAACGACGATCTCAATCATCTCGTCCTTTTCCTCTTGCAGGCGCTTGGCTCGGTCGCGTGCGGCTCGGGCGGCGATCTTGTCTTCCTGATCCATTGCACGAACGCGCTCTTGGATCGACTCCCACACATCCATGTTGTTGGGAAAGAACAGACCCTTCAGTTGCTCTTCGAAGTCGGCCTGCGCCTTGAGCGCCAACTCGATCTCGATGGCCTTGCCCATGTTGGAGCCGCCGGACTTCTTGGTTTCCTTGACAGCCTTGACCGCTTGGTGCTTGGCGTCGAAGTAGTTACCGATCAGCGGCCCGAGGCTGGCGACATCTTGCGCGGTCTGGGATGCCTCTTTGATAAGAGACACAGCCTTTTGCACTGCGGCAAAAGCAGCGAGGGCTGTGGTGATCGGCTCCATTACTTATGATACCAACTGCTCAGATACCCGATGGCGCTTGAGAACGCCGACACCAGCGCCATGCCCGCCCAGAAGCCGCCCCGGCCTTGGTTGGCCAGCGCGACGAGCTTCTCGACGTTGGCTTCCATCTTGTCCATCTTCTTGTCCATGTCGTCGAACCGACGCTCATAGTCTTGAACCTTCTGCCAGAGGACGCCGTACTTGACGGGATCAATATCGGTCATTACTTCACCAATGCGTTTTGAATGTCGTCGTCCCCTGGGCGCAGCATGTTGCGCTGGGCGGCGCGGGTTTTCGGGCCTTGACCGCCGGTCTTGACCGGACGGGCTTTGCTGAATTGCCCCTCAAGGGTTTCAAGCAAGTCCATCATCTGCTCACGCTTCATCAACGCATCTTGGCGCATGCGCTCAGTGTTGGCACGGGAGGCAATGTCTTGGAAAGCACGGGCTTGGTCTTGCGCCTTGGTAATGGCGTCTTGCACCCAAGCGCGGTCTTGCATCTTGGCTGCAATTGCTTTGTCGTTCAGCGTCTTCATGCCTGGCACCACATCGGCCAGATCCACTTTGACTTTGTCCCACGCAACTTTTTCTGCGGCGGTCATGTCAAACAGTTTTCCGGCGGTAGCCTTTTGCGCTGCGGACTGCAAATTTGCGCCCGTGTCGGCCATAAAGATTTCAGGTGTAGCGCCTTTGACGCCAGACGCAATTTCAGGGACGCCGGTCAGCGGGTTGATTTGCAATTCAACTGCGCCGCTAGTCGGGCGGCGACCAGCGGCTTCAGCCGCAGCAGCCTGCGCTTCGGCTTGTTGACCCAATGCGCGGGACACACCAGCGCGGCGCACATCTTCGGCACGCAGGGCGTTAATCGTCCCGCCTGCGCTAGGTGCGGGCAATTGAGCTGGGCTAGGCGCAAAACCGGGCGTAGTAACGCGGGGGCCGTACTGGTTTGGTTGCAGCACAAAATTTGGCTGGTAGGGGCCTTGACCTGGTGCAAGCACTTCCACCGGCGCTTCGTAAGGCACAAGGGCGCGGTTTTGCGGAATGGGCTGAACTGCCGTTGCCAAATTATTGATTGGAAGGCGCATGTCGCGCAATTTCAAGCTGGCTTGGTACTCGGGGGACGCCACGCGGCGGGCGGCCATTGATTGACCCAACTCACCCAAGCCTGCACCTGCAACCGAACCTAACGCTGCGCTCAAATAGTTGTCGCCGACGGCGTAGCCGATCATGCCGCCCAAAGTACCTGCGGCGCCAGTACGCGCCAATTGAGCCGCCTTAGTCCACGGCGTGGCCACTTGAGTGGTAAAGGCATCGGGGAAGTTTCCTGCCACACGGCCTAACGCGGCGATGTCACCCGTCAGCCCGTTATCTTTGGCTGTGATACGCGCTAGTTTGCTGACATCCACCAAACCAGTGTTGAAGTCTGTTGCGCCTTCGTATGCGTATGTTTTCGCCATTTTGGCGCGGGCGGCGCGGTAATCACTGAGCAACTTGGGGTTGAAAATGCTGTTGTCGATCAGCGATTCCAATTCCGTAGCAACCTTCAAATTGGTGTCGGCAATGTCCAGCGCCTCGGTGGTCGCAGACTTGTTGTTGTAAGTCTTGCGTGCCCGTTCACGCAACACGCTGATGTTTTTCAGCAGTTGTTCGCCCGTCAGGCCGGTTTGAGTTTTAGCAATTGCATCGTCAACAATCTTGCTGATGGCGGGCGCGTATTCTTTTGCGCCGATCACATCCAAGTCTGCTCGGATAGATTCCAACCGCTTGACCATAGCATCGTCGGCTTGCTGAATAGGCAGCTTTTTGACTTGGTCGTAAGGATCGGCGACTTTAGCACGGGCGGCGTCGAAGGCTTTAGGGCCGTTCAATTGCGTGGTCGGCGGCAAATCCAAATCCGAAATCACGATGTTGCGAATCTGGCCTTTGTTAAAGTCCGCAACCGCTCGTTCGCCTTTTTCGCCCGCCACCATAGAGGTAAATTTTGGCCCCGCAGTTGGTTGTACATCAACAGGGTTAAGAGCCAAGCCCATGCGCTGGGCATCCTTTACGGCGTCAATTTGCGGGCCGCGCGCGTAATCTTCCAATGACTGGCGCTCACGCCGTGCTTGGATCTGTTTTTCAAAAGGCAGTTTGACCGCAGCGGCGGCTTGGTCAATTACCGGCGCTGCAAGTTTATTGACTGTTTGGGCTACAGGCTTAACAACTGTGGGCGCGGCGATGGTCGCTGACCCCAGCATGTTTTCAACGTCAGCAGTAGGCAAGCCTGTTTTCTCAGAGATCCATTTCACGCCCTTTTGCGCGTTCTGCGCGATAAAGTCCATGACCTGGCGACCCATTTCCTGCTTGTACTCTGGGGTTTCTGTAACGCCAAAAAGTCGGCCAACGGGTTGCTGAAATGGCGCAGAAACGCGGTTAACGATGTTTTGCGCTTCGGTGTCAGAACGCCCCAAACGCGCCAACGGATAGCCCACTTGCTGCACAACTGCGGGAACAACACCACCAACGGTCACATCGACCAGCGACGCCAGCCCACGACCCAAGTTACCCGTAAACGACGGCGACAGTTGGGAAGGGGCGTCGAGCTGAAAACCTGGAGGCAGTTTTACCGCTGCCGCAGGTTGTTGCTCCAATTCAAAACCGGCTGGTAGTGGCATATTTTGTTACCTCGCAGGAGACCAAGTTTTACCGCCATCAGTAGACATGATACGCTGTCCTGTCTGCGGGTTTGAAGCATACATTGCAGATGGTGTTTGGCCGGGAATTTGATTGGCCGCTGCGGGCGCAGGCGCAGATTGCTTTGGTTGTGGCAGTTTGATTTGCGGGTTGTACGGGAATTTAACGCCGCGTTGTTCTGCGCCAGCAACTTCTTGGTTGTACCCTTCAACTTTTTGGCGCACGCTATCGCCCATAGCATTCAAAACGCGAGGCAAAGCGTTTGGATCGGTGCCCAAATTACCAATGGCTTCTTGCAGCGTTTGCTGTTGCGCTGCGGTTGGCTGCGCGTCAAGTTTACGCAAGTTTTCAATAACGCCACTAAACAACCGAGACCGCAGTTCAGTGGCATCTGTGACACCTTTGGTGTCGATGGATGTGCCCAGACGGTTGTTAAGGAAGCTAGTTGCTTGAAGCAGCGTAGCGCCGCCGGGGCCAGTAAAGTTTTTGGCCGTCGGGATAAGCCGGATGGCTTCGTCAATGTTGGTAAGCAAAACCGGCGCTGTTTTGAGTTGGTCGTATGTCTGACGCGAACTCTTCATAAATTCTTTTTGCGCTTCTTCGCTTGCGGGCAGTTGCGCGTTGACATTGACAAATGTTTTGCCCGCGCCCGCGCCTGCGACTTCTTTTTTCTGCGCCACAACATTCGCAGGCAACGGCACTTCGGCGTAAGTGCCCACGGTGGTCGGTGCGCCGCCCAAGCCAGGCATCTGAATAACTTGATTTTGCCCACCTTGGTTAATGACGTGCGTGGTCGGCTTGTTCTGCTTTATGAACTCTTCTGTGCCGA
>JAURGS010000120.1 GCA_030833685.1 Rhodoferax sp.
TTGGAGCGGGAAAAGAGTCTCGAACTCTCGACCTCAACCTTGGCAAGGTTGCGCTCTACCAACTGAGCTATTCCCGCATTTGCCGCAGCAACGAGGCTGCGGACGTGCAATCTTTGGAGCGGGAAAAGAGTCTCGAACTCTCGACCTCAACCTTGGCAAGGTTGCGCTCTACCAACTGAGCTATTCCCGCGTTTGCGAACCTAAATTGTAATTGAAAATGAGCTGGCGTCCTCCAGCCCCAAAGCGCTAATCAGTGCTTGATCGGATCGGTTCGTACCGCCTCGGCAGGCTTTGCTTTGGCCGCTGGCTCCACGGCGGGCTCGTCGTCGGGCAGTGGCATTGGCGCACGCTCAAGAGCGATTTCCAGCACTTTGTCGATCCAGCGCACCGGAATGATGTCCAGCCCCTGTTTGACGTTTTCTGGAATTTCCTGCAGGTCTTTTTTGTTGTCCTCAGGGATTAACACCGTCTTGATGCTGCCACGCAGTGCCGCCAGCAACTTCTCCTTGAGCCCGCCAATGGCGGTGACTTCTCCGCGCAGCGTGATCTCGCCTGTCATGGCCACATCACTGCGCACCGGAATACCGGTCATGGCGGAAACAAATGCGGTGGTCATGGCCGCACCAGCACTGGGCCCATCTTTGGGGGTGGCGCCGTCGGGCACGTGGATGTGCAGGTCTTTTTTCTCGAAGAATTCATGCTTGATACCCAGGCTTTGGGCCCGGCTACGCACCACAGTGCGGGCGGCTTCGACAGACTCTTTCATCACGTCGCCAAGTGAGCCAGTGCGTGTGATGGCGCCTTTGCCGGGCATCATGGCCGCCTCAATCGTCAGCAAATCGCCACCGACTTCGGTGTAGGCCAAGCCGACCACCTGGCCAACCTGGTTTTTCTTTTCTGCCTTGCCGAAGTCAAACTTGCGCACACCGAGAAACTCGTTCAGGTTGTCGCTGGTCACCCGCACCTTGTCGGTCATCTTCTTGAGCTGCAAGCCCTTGACCACCTTTCGGCAAATTTTGGAGATATCGCGCTCGAGCGAGCGCACGCCAGCCTCCCGGGTGTAGTAGCGCACGATATCGCGCACGGCTTCCTCGGTGACTTCAATCTCATGGGCTTTCACGCCGTTGTTGCTCATCTGCTTGGGCAACAGGTACTTGATGGCGATGTTGACTTTTTCGTCCTCGGTGTAGCCCGCCAGGCGGATCACCTCCATGCGGTCCAGCAGCGCTGGCGGAATGTTCATCGAGTTCGAGGTCGCCACAAACATCACGTCGCTCAGGTCGAAGTCAACCTCGACGTAATGGTCGGCAAATTTATGGTTCTGCTCGGGGTCAAGCACCTCGAGCAGCGCCGAGGAGGGGTCTCCACGGAAATCCATGCCCAGCTTGTCGATTTCATCGAGCAGGAACAACGGATTGCGGGTGCCGACCTTGCTCAGGCTTTGCAGGACCTTGCCGGGCATGGCACCGATATAAGTGCGCCGGTGCCCGCGGATTTCGGCCTCGTCACGCATGCCGCCCAGGGCCATGCGGACGTACTTTCGTCCGGTGGCTTTGGCAATGGACTGCCCGAGCGAGGTTTTACCGACGCCGGGCGGCCCCACCAGGCACAAAATTGGCGCCTTGATTTTGTCCACTCGCTGCTGAACCGCAAGGTATTCCAGGATGCGGTCTTTAACCTTTTCCAGCCCGTAGTGGTCCTCGTTGAGAACAGTCTCAGCGTTAGGCAGGTCGCGCTTAACTTTGGTTTTGGTGGCCCAGGGCAGGCCGGCGAGCACGTCGATGTAGTTGCGCACCACGGTCGCCTCGGCTGACATGGGCGACATCAGCTTGAGCTTTTTGAACTCGGAATCGGCTTTTTTGCGAGCCTCTTTGGGCATGCGCGCTGCCTTGATCTTTTTCTCGATCTCCTCGATGTCGGCGCCTTCTTCGCCTTCACCCAGTTCTTTCTGGATAGCCTTGACCTGTTCGTTGAGGTAGAAGTCACGTTGACTTTTCTCCATCTGGCGCTTCACGCGTCCGCGGATTTTTTTGTCCACGTTCAGAATGTCGACCTCACGGTCAAGTTGCTCAAACAGGTTTTCCAGGCGTTCTTTCACCTTGGCCTGATCCAGCACAGACTGCTTGCCTTCGAGCTTGAGCGGCAGGTGGGCAGCGATGGTGTCAGTCAGCCGCCCTGGGTCGTCGATGCTGTTGATAGAGGTGAGGATCTCGGGCGGAATTTTTTTGTTCAGTTTGACGTACTGATCAAACTGCTGCATCACGGCTCGACGCAGGGCTTCGATCTCACTGGAGGCCTCGCGCTCTGTATCGGTGTCCACAATTTCGGTCACAGGCGTCAATGTGGCCACGAAGTGATGCTCGCCATCGGTCACGGCGTCCACGCGTGCACGCTGCAGGCCCTCGACCAAGACCTTAACGGTTCCGTCAGGAAGTTTGAGCATTTGCAGGATCGTCGACAAGCAGCCCATGTCGAACATATCGCCGACTGTGGGCTCGTCTTTGGCTGCAGCTTTTTGGGCCACCAGCATGATGCGCCGGTCCTCGGCCATGGCCGCTTCCAGTGCCTTGATGCTTTTTGGGCGGCCCACGAACAAGGGGATGACCATGTGCGGAAAGACCACGACATCCCGAAGCGGCAGCAAAGGGAGATCGATCGGTGTTTCGGGAAGGGGTGTGTGACCTGACATGGCAATCCTAGTTTTGAGGCGCTGAAGCCTCGTTTAGGCGGACTTGGCGATTTCTTTCAAAACCATCAAGGGCGGCTTGTTGTCCACAATCGTGGCCTCTTCAACCACCACTTTTTGAACGTTTTTGGCGGTTGGTAGATCAAACATGGTGTCAATCAGCGCCAATTCAAGTATGGATCGCAGTCCGCGCGCACCTGTTTTGCGCGCCAGCGCTTTTTTGGCAATCGCCGTCAGGGCTGCTGGGCGCAGTTCAAGCTCCACACCCTCCATGGCAAAAAGCTGGTTGTATTGCTTGGCCAGCGCATTTTTGGGCTCGGTCAGGATCTGCACCAATGCATCCTGCGAGAGCTCGTCGAGCGTGGCGACCACCGGCATACGACCAACCAGCTCTGGAATCAGACCGAACTTGATCAAGTCCTCAGGCTCTACGTCTTTGAACACCTCGGTCAGGCTGCGGCTTTGTTTGCTCTTGACGACGGCGCCAAAACCCATGCCTGATGACTCGGTGCGGTTCTCGATCACTTTTTCCAGACCGGCGAATGCGCCACCACAAATAAAGAGAATGTTGGTGGTGTCCACCTGGACAAAGTCCTGGTTGGGATGTTTGCGCCCACCCTGTGGCGGCACGCTGGCCATCGTGCCTTCGATCAGCTTGAGCAAGGCCTGTTGCACCCCTTCGCCCGAGACGTCACGGGTGATGGAGGGGTTGTCCGACTTGCGCGAGATTTTGTCAATCTCGTCGATGTAGACAATGCCTTTTTGGGCTCGAGGCACATCGTAGTTACAGCTTTGCAAGAGCTTGAGAACAATGTTCTCGACGTCTTCACCCACATAACCCGCTTCGGTCAGGGTGGTGGCGTCGGCCATCACAAACGGCACGTTGAGCATGCGCGCCAGGGTTTGTGCCAACAAGGTCTTGCCCGATCCCGTGGGCCCGATGAGCAGAATATTGCTCTTGGTCAGCTCGACATCGTTTTTGGCAGATTTCTCTTGATGGCGTAAGCGCTTGTAGTGGTTGTATACGGCTACTGCCAGCGTGCGCTTGGCTGTTTCTTGGCCGATGACGTAGTTGTCCAGGTTGGCTTTGATCTCGGCCGGTGTCGGCAGGGCGTCACTGGGCGCCACTTCGGTTTTGGCGGGCAGTTCGTCGCGGATGATCTCATTGCACAGGTCAATGCACTCGTCGCACACGAACACCGACGGCCCAGCAATCAGCTTTTTGACCTCGGTTTGGCTTTTGCCGCAAAAAGAGCAATAAAGGGTTTTTTCGCCAGAACTACCTTTTTTCTCTGCCATGTGTTTTACGCCCGTTTAGAGATGACCTGATCGACCAGGCCATATTCCTTGCATTCCTCTGCAGACATATAGTAATCGCGCTCAGTGTCTCGGGCAATGCGCTCCAAAGACTGGCCGGTTCGCTCAGCCAGAATTTTGTTGAGTTGCTCACGTGTTTTGAGGATCTCACGAGCCTGAATTTCAATCTCAGTGGCTTGGCCTTGGCTGCCCCCAGAGGGTTGATGAATCATGACTTTCGAGTTGGGCAAGGAAAAGCGCTTGCCCTTGGCACCCGCAGCCAGCAGAAATGCGCCCATGCTGGCCGCCATGCCAATGCACAGGGTCGAGACGTCGGGCTTGATGAAGTTCATGGTGTCGTAAATGGCCATGCCTGCGCTGACCGAGCCCCCAGGTGAGTTGATGTAGAAAGAGATGTCCTTGTCCGGATTTTCGCTCTCTAAAAACAGCAACTGGGCGACCACCAGGTTGGCAACCTGGTCGTTGACGGGGCCGACCATGAACACAACGCGCTCTTTGAGCAGACGAGAGTAGATGTCGTAAGACCGCTCGCCGCGCCCCGATTGCTCAATCACCATGGGGATCATGCCCAGGCCCTGGGTCTCCATCACCTTGCTCGCAAAACTCATATTGGCTCCATTCAAGCGCTACGCGTATGGGTTACTACTGTAGCTAAAAAACATGTCCCGAAAGCAATTGGGGCTTGTCCACCGTAAAACAAGTCCGGTGCAAGCCCCAAGTGCGGCGCCGCTGGATGCGGCACTGGCATCAGTTCTGAGCCATCAACTCGTCAAACGCGATGGTTTTGTCCACCACCTTGGCTTGTGACAGCACGAACTCGGTGACGTTGTTTTCCAGAACAATCGCTTCCACCTCTGCGAGGCGGTTTTGATCGCTGAAGTACCAGCGCGACACCTCGGCGGGCTTTTCGTAGCTGGCGGCCAGTTCATCCACGTGGGCTTTGATCTGGTCCATGGTGGCCTGCAGCTTGTTGGTTTTAACCAACTCCGCCACCACCAAACCCAGGCGTACGCGTCGCTCGGCCTGAGGACGAAAGACATCGCCAGGAATTTCCACTTTGTCGGCATCCTTGATGCCGCGTTGTTTGAGATCGCTGCGCGCGCCCTGCAGCAGTCGCTGCATCTCGGCCTCCACGCTGGCGTTGGGTAGGTCCAGCTCAGCCTTGGCTACCAGAGCATCCATCACAGCGGTTTTGTTGCGTGCCTGCAGTCGGGTTTTGACTTCACGTTGCAGGTTTTTGCGAATGTCTTCGCGCAAACCTTCTACCGTGGCATCGGCGATGCCCAGTGCCTTGGCCAGCGCACCGTTGACTTCGGGCAAATGTGCAGCCTCAATTTTTTTGACGGTGATCATGAAGTCGGCGGTCTTGCCGGCCACATCTTTACCTTGGTAGTCCTCTGGAAACGCCAGCGGGAATGTCTTGCTCTCGCCCGACTTCATGCCGCGTGCAGCTTCTTCAAATTCCTTGAGCATTTGTCCGTCGCCCAAAATGAACTGGAAGTCGTCTGCCTTGCCGCCTTGAAAAGCCTCGCCATCCAATTTGCCTTCAAAATCCACGGTGAGCCTGTCACCATCTTGTGCGGCAGCGTCCTGAGCGCGCTGGGCAAATGTGCGGCGCTGTTTGCGAAGAATGTCGATGGTTTTCTCAATTGCGTCGTCAGTGACTTGCGCGTTGAGTTTCTCAATCTCCGCGGAGGTCAGGTCGCCGATCTTGACTTCGGGCAAGACCTCAAAAACCGCCTCAAACGCCAGTTCCCCCTCGGGGGCGCCTTCTTTTTCGTTGATCTTGGGCTGCCCTGCCACGCGCAACTGTGCTTCGTTGGCGGCTTTGAAGAAAGCCTCGCCAACTTTGTCGTTCATCACCTCATAGTGAACCGAATAACCGTAGCGCTGGGCGACGACCGACATGGGCACTTTGCCGGGGCGAAAACCGTCCATCTTGACGGTACGAGCCAGTTTTTTCAGGCGCGTGTTCACTTCGGTTTCGATGGTGTTGACCGGCAAACTCAGGGTCATCTTCCGTTGCAGCTTTTCCAGGGTTTCGACGGCAATAGCCATGTGATTACTCCATGTTCAGTGTTGGGTCCACGCCGACTACATTGCCATGGGCCATCAGCGCGTTGGTATTCATTGTTGAGGCCCAATTTCTGACGTCTGGTGTACAGCCAATCGCTCAGTGGGCCAGTGCCTGCGTGGTTGGTGCGTTAGGAACGCGCCGCGCCACTGCGGGCAGCCTGATATTCTATCCCAGCGGCCCATCTGGAGCCGCCTGGCTTGCCGCCGAAAGCGCCTGCGCCAAAGTCATTAGCTGACGTTGGGAAGAAAAATGCCGTTGTTGGCCGTTGATGGGGTCCACAAAAGACAGTGATCGGGCCAAAAGCTGCAGGGGCAGATGCTGGCGCGATCCCTCAGGCGTGAGCGTCGGATACAAGCCGTCATTCACGATTGGGATGCCCAGTGCCATCAGATGAACGCGAAGCTGGTGCCGATGGCCAGACTCGGGCCGCAGCCGATAGCGTGCCAGTTGTTGCTTGTGCTCGATGAGCTCAATATGGGTACAGGTGTTGGGCGCGCCGATCTGCTCCTGCTGCAGCATGAAGTGATCGCCAGGCCCCATGCGTGTTCGTCGGGTCAGGGGAAAGCAGAGGTCTTCTTTGTACGGGGCGAGGGCCTCGTAAATTTTTTCAACTTGTCGCTGGGCGAACAGTGTGCTGTAGGCCCGCCGATGCTGTGGCTGCAGGCAAAACAGAACCAGGCCTGCTGTGTCGCGGTCGATGCGGTGCACTGGCACCAGCGAGTCCAGCCCCAGGCGCTTTTTTTGTCGTACCAGGACAGTTTCCTGCAAGTACTGGCCTGAAGGTACGACTGGAAGACCACTGGGTTTGTCGACAACCAATATCAATTCATCCTGAAAAAGCACTGTTTCAACTACAGGGATCGCAGGCTCGGTGTCGACTTCCCGAAAGTAAAAAACCCGGCCTTTGCCCCAATACGGGGCTTGGGCGGCCACTGCCAGGCTGATGGCTTGGCCCGCTTCGTCAAGCACTTTGCCGCTTTGCAGTCGCTGCACCCAGGTTTCCCGCGGCACGTGGACAAATCGGGCGACCAAAAAATCCAGAAGACAGGCGTAGGGGCCAGGCTGCAATGCCACGCAACTGGCACCAACGCCGTTGCGCGATGGCGGGCGAGGGGAGCTAACGGCGTTCAAAGACCAAATCCCAAACGCCGTGGCCCAGCCGCAGCCCTCTGTTTTCGAATTTGGTCAAAGGGCGGTAATCAGGCTTGGGTGCGTAACCCCCTAAACCGGCGTCGGCCGCAGCCCCCTTGTTGAAAAGCTGTGGCTCTGCGCTGAGTACCTCAAGTATCTGCTCGGCGTAGGGCTGCCAGTCGGTTGCGCAGTGCAGATAGCCACCCGGTTTGAGACGCCTGGCCAATCGGGATACCAGCGGTGCTTGCAACAGGCGCCGTTTGTGATGGCGGGCTTTGTGCCACGGGTCTGGAAAAAAGACGTGGATGCCGTCCAGGCTGCCCTCGGCAATCATCTGGTCGATAACTTCAACTGCATCGTGCGCACAGATGCGCAGGTTGTGCAGGTCAAGCTCGCCAATGCGCTTGAGCAAAGCGCCAATACCTGGCTCGTGCACTTCGCAAGCGATGAACCGCGTTTCAGACAGCTGGCGTGCAATTTGGGCCGTCGCCTCACCCATACCAAAGCCAATTTCCAGCACAACTGGATTATCGTTACCAAAGACTTCGCTCCAAACAAGCTTTTCTTCAGAAAAATC
>JAURGS010000121.1 GCA_030833685.1 Rhodoferax sp.
AACCACGCCCAGCTCTTCATTGAACAAGGCTTTGAGGGTCAATTCATCGCGCCGGGCTCCCACCTGGCTGGCCCAGTTACGCCCATCACCGACGTCCATTCGGCTGTCCGATAAGCCGTCGCCCTCCGTCGTGAGCAAATCGACATTCAGTGCCACGCCCAAGCGGCCCGCAAACGCCATCTCGCACACCGCAGCAAATAGCCCGCCGTCACTGCGATCGTGATAGGCCAGCAATTTGCTTTGGCTGCGCAGCGCATTGATAGCGCGCACCAGGCGGACCAGATCCTGCGGATCGTCCAGATCGGGCACGACATCGCCCATTTGATTGAGGGTCTGCGCCAGAATGCTGCCGCCCATGCGCTGCTGCCCGCGCCCCAGGTCCACCAGGATCAGGCTGCTGGGCTGATCAGCACGCAATTGGGGCGTCAGGGTGTCACGCACATCACCCAAGGTGGCAAACGCCGTCACGATCAGCGAGACCGGCGAGGTCACTTGCTTGGCCCGATCTTGCTCTTGCCAAACGGTGCGCATTGAGAGCGAATCCTTGCCCACGGGTATCGAGATGCCCAGCGCCGGGCAAAGCTCCATGGCCACGGCCCTGACGGTGGCATACAGCGCCGCATCCTCGCCGCGCTCGCCACAGGCCGCCATCCAGTTTGCCGACAGCTTGACGCGGCCTAGCTCGATGGGCGCTGCCAACAAATTGGTGATGGCTTCGGCAACCGCCATGCGTCCGGCAGCCGGCGCGTTCAAACTTGCCAGTGGCGTGCGCTCACCCATGGCCATGGCTTCACCAGCAAAGCCATCAAAGTCCGCCAGTGTTACCGCGCAGTCGGCTACCGGCACTTGCCAGGGCCCGACCATCTGGTCGCGATGCGTGAGCCCTCCTACAGCACGGTCGCCAATGGTGATCAAAAACCGCTTTGACGCCACCGTGGCGTGCGAGAGAACCTGATCAACTGCCTGGCGCAGGCTTAATGCATTCAGATCCAGGGGGGCAAAGGCGCGCTGAACCGATTGAACAGCGCGATGCATTTTGGGAGGCTTGCCCAGAAGAACATCCATGGGCATCTGCACCGCCAGTGCCTGCTGCGACGCGCTGGCTTGGGTTGAGCCGGGCTCGCCAAGCACACCACGGCCGAGCACCAATTCGCGCGCTTCGGTGGCCACACCCACCACCGAAAACGGACAGCGTTCGCGCGCGCACAAGGCCTGAAATTCAGCCAAGGATTCGGGCGCAATGGCCAAGACGTAGCGCTCTTGGCTCTCGTTGCACCAGATTTCTTTGGGTGCCAGGCCAGATTCCTCCAAGGGCACAGCATCCAGATCAAAGCGCGCGCCGCGGCCGGCGTCGTTGGTCAGTTCGGGAAACGCATTGGACAAGCCCCCTGCACCCACATCGTGGATGGCCAAGATGGGGTTAGCCTGCCCGCGCAACCAGCATTGGTTGATCACTTCCTGCGCACGCCGCTCGATTTCAGGATTACCGCGCTGCACCGAATCAAAATCGAGTTGCGCCGCATTGGCCCCACTGCTCATAGAGCTGGCTGCACTGCCCCCCATGCCGATACGCATACCGGGCCCACCGAGTTGAATCAACAGGCTGCCTGCGGGGAAGGCTACTTTTTGGGTGAGCTCTGCGTCGATGCTGCCCAGCCCGCCAGCAATCATGATCGGTTTGTGATAGCCACGTTGCTCTTGAACCGGGCGCTGCTGACCGTTGGCGTCGGTCTCAACATAGCTCAGGCTTTGTTCATATTCGCGGAAATAGCCCAGCAAATTAGGGCGGCCAAATTCATTATTAAAGGCCGCCCCACCTAAGGGGCCTTCAATCATGATTTGCAGCGGACTGGCCAAATGTTCAGGCCGACCATAGGGTGCCACCGCGCCGGTGTCAGCCAGCGCAGACGCGGGAGAAATTGGACTCTGACCCCAATTGATTTGGGACACCGTGAAACCGCTCAGGCCGGCCTTGGGCCGCGACCCTCGGCCGGTGGCGCCTTCATCGCGGATTTCTCCACCTGCGCCAGTGGAGGCGCCGGGGAACGGCGAAATCGCTGTGGGGTGGTTATGCGTTTCCACCTTCATCAGCACGTGCGACAGCGCGCGCTCGCGGCGATAGGCTGGCGCACCTGTCGTTCCTGCTTCGGCGCTGCCAGCGGCAAAGCGCTCGATCCAGTTGCCCTCCATCACCGAGGCGTTGTCCGCGTAGGCAACCAGCATGTGCTGCGGATTGCGCTCATGCGTGTGACGAATCATCTGAAACAGGCTATGTGGCTGCGTCTGGCCATCAATCGTGAAGCCCGCATTGAAGATCTTGTGGCGGCAATGCTCGCTATTGGCCTGCGCAAACATCATCAATTCGACGTCCGTGGGATTGCGCCCCAATTGAGAGAAGGCCTGAACCAGGTAATCCATCTCGTCATCGGCAAGTGCCAGCCCAAAGCGCTGATCGGCCTGTTGCAGCGCTGCGCGCCCGCCGCCAAGAACGTCGACCTGCTCCATGGGCGCGGCAGGCAGTTCCTCAAACAATTTGAAAGCCTGCTCGACAGATTCCAATACGCTTTCTGTCATACGGTCATGCAAGACCTGCGCGACCAACTCTCGCTGCTGCGGGGCAACCGTGGCCTTGCCAAGAAGCCCTTTCGAGAACACCACGCGGTATTCGGTCAGCCGCTCGATACGACGAACATCCAAGCCGCAGTTGTGCGCAATATCGGTGGCTTTGGACGCCCAGGGTGAAACCGTACCCAGGCGGGGAGTCACCACAAACAACTCGCCCTGCCCTGGGTCTGCGCTGCCCTCAGCGCCTGTTAGCAGTTCAGAGATTTTGGCGCTTGCAGGAGGCTCAAGCGCCTGGGTGCTGGCGACAAGGTGCACGTACCTTGCCGAAACGGACACCACTTGCGGACAGGTTGAGCGCAAACGCTCAAGCAATTGACCGCTGCGAAAGTCGCTAAGCGCATTGGCGCCCTCAAACAATGAAATATGCAAACTCAAGGCACGCCCTGCGCGGTCAACGGTCAATCAAATAGGTCTGGGGGGGTGCTCTTAGCACGTCCAGCGTGAGGCCAAATTTTAGCGACCGACTGCCAATTCACCGGTGAGGACGCGATGGGATAATTCGCCAACATGAGCATCACCATCAAAGATGAAGCTGGCATTGCTGGCATGAGACTGGCCGGGCGACTGGCCTCCGAACTTCTCGATTACCTCACGCCGCACATCCGGCCGGGCGTGACCACCAATGAAATCGACCGGCTCGCCGAAGAGCACACCCAGCACGTGCTACAGGCAATTTCAGCGCCGCTGAACTATGCCCCAGCCGGCCACAAACCCTATCCCAAGTCGATTTGCACATCGATCAATCACCAGGTCTGCCATGGCATCCCCAACGACAAACCCTTAAAAAAAGGCGACATCGTCAATGTTGATGTCACTGTGATCAAAGATGGCTGGCACGGTGACTCCAGCCGCATGTTCGAAGTGGGCGAAACCTCTGTTGCCGCCAAGCGCCTGTGTCGCCTGACCTACGAAGCGATGTGGCGCGGCATTGTCATGGTGCGCGACGGGGCCCACCTGGGCGATATTGGTCATGCCATCCAGACTTTTGCCGAAGGTCAGGGTCTCAGTGTTGTGCGAGAGTTCTGTGGCCACGGCATCGGGCGCAAGTTTCACGAGGACCCGCAAATCCTTCACTACGGTCGACCGGGCACACTCGAGCGGCTGCAAGCTGGCATGACGATAACCATTGAACCGATGCTCAACACCGGCAAGCGCGACATCAAGGAGTCGGGCGACGGATGGACGATCGTGACGCGCGACCGCTCGCTCTCGGCGCAATGGGAGCACACGGTTCTGGTCACCCCCACAGGCTACGAGGTGCTGACACTGTCTGCCGGCAGCCCCCCGATTCCTGATTTTGTGCATGCCTGAAGAAGCGTCAAAGCAGCCGTCCCTCACGGCGGACGAGCTGCGGTCCTTGCGAGACAGCTACCGGGCGCGCAAAGATAGCTTGCTGGCCCAATGGGTCGAACCTGACAGCAACACACGCGGTGTGCACGCCGCGCTCAAAGCGCTAAGCGATATGACCGATGCTGTGCTCAAACAGCTGTGGCAGCGCAACGGGCTATCCAAGCCCCTGGCCTTGCTGGCGGTGGGCGGTTTTGGTAGGGCCGAGCTTTTTCCGTATTCAGATGTCGATGTGCTGATCCTCCTGCCTGATGGGCATACGCCGACGCCTGGTGACACGTTGCACGAGGGCCTGAGCCGCTTTATTGGCAACTGCTGGGATGCCGGGCTTGAGATTGGCTCAAGCGTGCGCACCTTGAGCGAATGCCTGGAAGAGGCCGAGAAAGACATCACAGTCCAAACCACCCTGCTGGAGAGCCGACTGATCATCGGGGACAAAGCGCATTACCAGCAATTTGCAAAGGACTTTGCAGCGGCCATCGATCCGCGCAAATTCATGGTGGCCAAGACGCTGGAGATGCAACAACGGCACACCCGCTTCGAGGACACACCTTACGCGCTTGAGCCCAACTGCAAAGAGTCGCCCGGAGGCCTGCGCGATCTGCATACCGTGTTGTGGATCGCCCGGGCGGCGGGTCTGGGCACCGACTGGGCGGCCCTGGGGCGCGCGGGCTTGGCCACACCCTTTGAGATCAAGCAACTTCGGCACAACGAAGCCATCTTGAAACTGATTCGGGCGCGCTTGCACACGGCAGCAAGACGTCGCGAGGATCGCCTGGTGTTCGACCTGCAAACCACCGTGGCAGAGTCTTTTGGCTTTAGCGGCACGCGCAGCGACGGCACCAGACTGCCTGTGCGACCCAGCGAACAATTGATGCGCCAGTACTATTGGGCAGCGAAAGCGGTGACGCAGCTCAACCAGATTTTGATGCTCAATATCGAGGAGCGCTTAAACCCGGTTAGCCACACGCTGCGCCCGCTGACGGAGGACTTTTTCGAAAAAAGCGGCATGGTCGAGGTGGCCAGTGACGACCTGTACCACCGAAAGCCGCAGGCCATTTTGCAAACCTTTTTAGTCTTTCAGTCGCATGTCGGCATCAAAGGCCTGTCTGCCCGCACGCTTCGGGCGCTGTACAACGCGCGCGACCTGATGAACGGGGCTTTTCGCAAGGATGCCCAAAACCGCGAGACCTTTCGCCAGATTCTTCAACATGGCAGTGGCCTAACCCACGCCATGCGACTGATGAACCAGACCTCGGTGCTTGGGCGTTATCTGTGGGCGTTTCGCCGCATCGTCGGTCAAATGCAGCACGACCTGTTTCATGTGTACACGGTCGACCAGCACATCCTCATGGTTTTAAGAAACGTGCGGCGATTTTTCATCGCTGAGCACGCCCAGGAATACCCCCTGTGCTCTGAGCTGGCCAGTGGCTGGGATAAGCCCTGGATTCTGTATGCCGCCGCCTTGTTTCACGATATCGCCAAAGGACGTGGTGGCGACCACTCGGTGCTGGGAGAAATCGAAGCCCGGCGCTTTTGTCGCGCCCACGGCTTTAATCGGGAAGACAGCGACCTTGTTGTTTGGCTGGTGCGCGAGCACCTGACCATGAGCCACATCGCTCAGAAATCTGACCTCAGCGACCCGGATGTGATCACATCGTTTGCCAAACGCATGGGCAGTGAGCACCGCTTAACAGGCTTGTATTTATTCACGGTGGCAGACATACGGGGCACCAGCCCCAAGGTGTGGAATGCCTGGAAAGGCAAGTTGCTCGAAGACCTGTACCGCCTGACCTCGCGCGTCCTGGGCGGGCACAAGCCTGATCTGCATTCGGAGGTGCAAGAACGCCAACGGGGCGCCTTGGTCGAGCTGGCTCTTCACAGCCAGCGTTTCGAGTCGCACAAGCCGCTTTGGGCTAATCTGGATGTGAGCTATTTCATGCGCCATGACGCCAACGAAATTGCTTGGCACACCCGTCAGATTTCGCGTGACTTACAAACCCAGCAGGCCGTTGTGCGGGCCAGGCGCTCGCCCTTGGGAGAAGGACTACAGGTCATGGTCTATACCCCAGACCAGCCTGACCTGTTCGCGCGCATTTGCGGCTATTTCGATTACAGTGACTTCAGCATCTTGGATGCACGGGTGCACACCACTCGTAATGGCTACGCGCTCGATACCTTTCAAGTCACGGCCAGCGGCCTGAGCGAGCATTACCGCGAACGCATCGCCATGGTCGAGTCTGAACTCGGCAAAACACTCAATACCGCTGGGCAACTGCGCTCGCCGAGCCGCGGGCGCGTTTCTCGGCGGGTCAAGAGTTTTCCGGTCACGCCCCGGGTGAGTCTGCGACCAGACGAAAAAGGCAGCCGCTGGATTCTCAATGTGTCAGCCAGCGACCGCATTGGTCTGCTGTATTGCATTGCGTTGGTCTTGGCGGCCCACAAAATTGACCTGCAGCTGGCAAAAATCGCAACGCTTGGTGAGCGCGTGGAAGACACCTTCCTGATCCAGGGTCAAGCGCTGCAAGACAACCGCGAAAAAATCGCCATCGAAACCGAGCTGCTCGAAGCCATCCAGTAAAGCCCCAGCCGGTTGCCCAGTAGGCGCTTACCAAGAACCCGCTGGCAAGCGTGCACGTAAAAAGGCACGGATGATGCTGGCGGCCTCGGTGCGACCCACACCGTTGGCAAAGTCCCAGGCGTTTAGCCCCTTTTCATTCTTGATGGTGGGATCTGCGCCTTCCTCCAGCAAAAGCTTCACGGCCGAGGAATTGCCGTAGCGCGCGGCCATCATCAAGGGCGTGCTGCCGTTGGGCGAGGTCGAGTCAATGTAAGCATGCTTGTCCAGCAGCAAACGAATCACCTCGACATGGCCTCCCGTGGCCGCGTAATGCAGGGCAGTCCAACCGGTTTTGTTCACGTCCGCGCCGCGCTCGATCAAGCGACGACACAAATCGAGCTGCCCTTTGAGCGCCGCAAGCATGAGCACGCTTTCATCCGCCGGGTTGCGGACCTCAACCTGAGTGTCTGGCCAAAGAATGAGTTGATCCAGAACCTTGAACGACTCACGCTGGTAAGCAAGCATGAGCGCGGCCTGCCCCTTCTCATCGACCGTATTGGGGTCAAAGCCACGCTGCAAGAGCTGGGCAATGATCTGTGGCTTGTCCTCGTCGATGGCCTTGAAAAAGTCCTCGAATGAGCCTGCATTTGCAGCAATAAAGCATTGAAAAGCAACAATATATATTGTTTTTGTAATGTATTTTATGAATTGAAATCGCGCCACTTGCCTCACGATTGAACCCCTTTGAAGAGCGTCGAAAAGTTGGCACTCGTGATCTCGGCGATCTCCTGCACGGACCTGTTGCGACAACGCGCCAGTTCGGCAGCCACCAGCGGCACATAGCCCGGATGGTTGGTTTTTCCTCGGTGAGGGACTGGCGCCAAATAGGGGCTGTCGGTCTCAATCAAGAGCCGATCCAGCGGCACGGTGGCAGCGATATCACGCAAATCCTGAGCGCTCTTGAAGGTCAGAATGCCAGAAAACGAGATGTAAAAACCCAGCTCAAGCGCCTCTTTGGCCGTCTGCGCGCTTTCCGTGAAGCAATGAAACACGCCGCCTGCGCTTGCAGCCGAGCCATCTTCACCCTCTTCTCGCAGGATGCGCAAGGTGTCTTCAGCGGCGCTGCGGGTGTGGATCACCAACGGCTTGGCCAGGATCCTGGCAGCCTGAATATGACGGCGAAAACGATCGCGCTGCCATGCCATGTCCTGCACGCTGCGTCCGTTAAGGCGGTAGTAGTCCAGGCCGGTT
>JAURGS010000122.1 GCA_030833685.1 Rhodoferax sp.
GTGGGCGTGCGCGTCGTTGAGCTCGCGTGATACATCGGCCATCATCGGCCGCAGCAGCTGGGCATGGCGCATGGCCTCCTCGTAAACCGGCTGGAACTGAACCTTCCCCTCGTGCAAATACGGCGCGAGGACTGGCCCGTAGTCAAAGTTGCGGCCCTGCAGTAATTCAATCAAAAAATGGTTGTAAAGGGCCAGCAGCTCACGCAGCTTGGTTGCGAAACGCTCTGGGTGCTTCATGTCTTGTACCCGCAGCGCGCGGCGCGCGATTTTGTCCTCGTAGGCTGGGCCAATGCCACGTCCCGTGGTGCCAATTTTTTCGCTACCGCCTCGTTCCCTGGCGACCTCGCGTGCCAGGTCGAGCGCAGCATGAAAAGGCAAAATCAAGGGACAGGCCTCGCTGATACGCAGTCTCGACCTGACCTCAACCCCAGCTTTCTCCAGGCCCTCGATCTCCTCGAACAGTTTGGCAGCGGACAGCACCACGCCATTGCCGATGTAACACTTGATTCCCGCACGCATGATGCCGCTGGGAATCAGATGCAAAGCTGTCTTAACCCCATTGATGACCAGCGTGTGGCCAGCGTTGTGCCCACCTTGAAACCGGACCACGCCCTGCGCGCTTTCGGTCAGCCAATCCACCAACTTGCCTTTGCCCTCATCGCCCCATTGGGTACCGACAACAACAACATTTCGTCCTTTGGTCGCAGTCATGCTCTATGTATCGCTTTCTCGCTTAGAGGGCTTGAACAATCCACTGACCCGCAGCCTCAATCAGCTCGCGGTCACACTCAAATTCGTCAACTTCGCTTTCGTGCCCGGGCAGCACGCACACCACAATCTCGCCGCGCGCGCGCAAACCAGCGATGGCGCGCACCAGCCCTGGGTCTGCTCCCCACGGCGCACGAATCGCACCCGGCAAGGCTTTTGCAGGCACCGCACTGACCAGGTTTTTCAAATCCAGGCTAAAGCCCGCTGCGGGCCTGCTGCGGCCAAAGACAGCACCGACTTCGTCATAGCGCCCACCACGCACCAATGCGTCGCGTGCACTTGCAGCGTATATGGCGAAACGCACACCGGTGTAATAGTCGTAGCCGCGAAGATCAGCGAGGTCAAAGCTGACATCGGCCCCACCGATGCCTTTTGCCAGACGACGCAAGCTCTCCAGGCTGTCTCGAACACCGGGCAGGTCTGGCAGCACCTGACTGGCCTCATCAAGCACAGCGGCACCACCATACAAGTGGGTCAGGGCCATCAACCCTTCGCGAACTGACGCCGCCATCGCGCTGGCCAGACGCCCGACCTCTGCACGGTCTTTGGACGCCAGGGCCTGGAAAAGCGCCGAGCGCCGCTCAGGCTTGAGCTCTTGGGCCTGCAACATGGCGCGTACCAGCCGGGTGTCAGCCAGATCGACACGGGGCGCGGTCACTTTGGCGGCCCTTAAACAATCGAGCGCCAGGCCCAACACCTCCAGATCGGCTTCCTCACCGCTGTGGCCGTAGATTTCGGCGCCGAACTGAATAGGCTCACGGCTGGCGTGGGGGGCGCCCGGTCGGGTGTGAACCACTGAGCCGCAGTAACACAGCCGGGTGACACCCCGGCGATTGAGCAGATGTGCATCAATGCGCGCCACCTGCGGGGTGCTGTCCGCGCGCAGGCCCATGGCCCGGCCAGACAGCTGATCGACCAGCTTGAAGGTCTGAAGGTCCAGTGCTTCGCCTGCGCCACTGAGTAGAGAATCCAGGTGCTCCAGAAGCGGCGGCATGACCAGCTCGTAGCCATAGCAACGCGCTGTGTCAAGCAAATCGCGGCGTAACTCTTCGATGTGCCTGGCCTCGGATGGCAAGACGTCGGCAATGTGATCCGGCAAAAGCCAGGCAGACATAACGGTAAGCGTCAGGCTGTTAAAACCTGAATTCTACCGGTCACCTGTGCTCTCAAAGCGGCCTGATCTCAAGCCAGGGTCCAGATCAGGACCAGTCCAATGAGGACGCTACACAAACCAATAAATCGCAGCTGCCCGTCGTGCAGCTTCAAAATATTCTGGAAGGTGTTTCGCCATACGCCTGGCGACAACATGGGCATCAGGCCCTCAAGGATGAGGACCAGGCCCAGGGCCAGCCAGACACGTCAGCGTCCATGGGCGGGCTTACTTGCCGCCCAAAGGATTCAGGCCGTCACGCAGAGATTTGAAAAACTCAGAGCTGCTGGGATCAACCAGCATCAGATCGCTCTTCTTGGACAGGCTGGACTTGTAAGCCTCCAGGCTACGATAGAAGCGGGCAAACTGGGCGTCGCGACCAAACGCGTCAGCATAAATACGGGCGGCCTCTCCGTCACCTTCACCCTTGATTTTTTGCGCGTCGCGATAGGCGTTGGCCACGGTAACTTCACGCTGGCGATCGGCGTCGGCGCGAATCTTTTCGCCCTCAGCAGCACCTGTGGAGCGCAGCTCATTGGCCACCCGTTTTCGCTCGGCCTCCATACGGCGGTAGACAGACTCGGTGATTGCATCCACGTAGTCGACACGGGTAATGCGCACATCGACCACGTCGACACCCCAGGGTTTTTGCCCCTGGACCTGGCTGATGACCTCGGCTTTGACGTCTTCCATCAGCCCTTCGCGCTTATTGGACAACAATTCACTGACGGTGCGCTTGTTGATTTCCTCCTGGAAGGCATTGCGCACCACGCGATTGAGCTGGCTGGCACCTGCGTTCTCGGTTGTGCCGACGTTGCGGATGTACTCGGTAGGCTCCGAAATACGCCAGCGCACATACCAATCAATCACCACCCGCTGCTTCTCGGCCGTCAGAACAGGCTCCTTGTCGGTGCTGTCCAGCGTCAAGAGTCGTTTGTCGATGTAAGAAACATTTTGAAATGGCGGCGGCAACTTGAAGTTCAATCCAGGCTGGGTGATTACCGTTTTGATCTGGCCGAAAGCCAGCACCACACCAAACTGGCGCTGGTCCACCACAAACAGCGTGGAACTGGCCAAAGCCAGTGCCAGCACAAAACTAGAGATGATTAAACCGATTCTGTTCATATTCTTCTCCTAGCGCGAGTCACGGCTGCGAGCGCGCGAGGCGTCGCGTGTTCTCGAGTCGGAAATGACGCCTGAGGCACCACCCGAGGCTGCGCTGTTGGCGCTAGAGCCTTGCGCCTGCAAGGGCTCTTCGATGTTTTGCGTCGTCATCTGCATGATCTTGTCCAGCGGCAGGTACAGCAGGTTAGAACCCTGCTTGGAGTCAACCAAAATTTTGGTGACGTTGCCATAAATCTGCTGCATCGCATCGATGTACATGCGGTCTCGCGTCACCTGAGGAGCCTTTTGGTATTCCACCAGCACAGACTTGAAACGCTGCGCATCACCTTGGGCCTGCGCCACGATTCGGGCTTTGTAGGCGTCTGCCTCTTCTTTAAGCCTGGAGGCCGCACCGACGGCTCTGGGAACCACATCGTTGGCGTAGGCTTGAGCCTCGTTCTTGGCACGCTCACGCTCCTGTCCAGCTTTGAGCACGTCATCAAAAGCCGCCTGAACCTGCTCAGGGGGGCGAACGCCACCCTGCTGCAAGTTGATGCCAACCACTTCAATACCAACCTTGTAGCGATCGAGAATCTTCTGCATCAAGGCGCGAACCCGAGGCGCGATCTGGTCGCGTTCGTCTGAGAGTGCGCTATCCATGCGCATCTTGCCAACCACCTCGCGTACCGCAGTCTCGGCTGCCTGAACCACAGCATCTGTCGGGTTTTTGCTCTCAAAGAGGAAAGCACGCGCGTCGTTAAGTCGGTATTGCACTGCAAACTTGATCTCAACAATGTTCTCGTCTGCAGTGAGCATGGCCGACTCGCGCAGGCCAGTGGCCTTGATAATCGTATCGCGGCCAATGTCCAGCGAGCGAATTTGCGTGACGAATATCAGTTCATGGCGCTGCACCGGGTACGGCAGCCGCCAGTTGAAGCCAGCGCCCACGGTGGAGTGGTATTTGCCGAATTGCGTGATAACAGCCTGCTGGCCCTCTTGGACGATGAAAAAACCGGTGCCCAGCCAGATCAGCGCGACAACGGCGGCAATCAAACCGACACCAACCTTGGCACTTTTCATATCAGGCTGGAAATCGCCACCGCCACCGCCACCGCCTGATCCGCCGCCAAACGGGTTCTTGCCGCCGCCGCGGCGCCCACCACCGCCGAGCATGCCGCCCAACTTGCGGTTGAAGTCTCGCCACAGTTCATCCAGGTCCGGCGGTCCAGCCTGTGGCCGCTCTGGGCGCTGAGGCTCTTGCCCGCGCGGCTGCTCCGCAGGCCGCTCCGGCTGCGGGGGCTGTTGCTCATCTTGCCCTTTGGCCTGGCCTTCGTCCTGACGCCCCCAACGAGGATCGTTAAGGTTCCAAACCGCCCGGGGTCGGCGCAAAGGTCCAAACAGTGGTAATTTCAGTTTCATCGCGTATTTAAGGTTTTATCAGCCTGAATTGTGCCGTCTCAGTGCTCAGCCTCATGGATTGAAGGGAATTCGCTATTCGCCGGCGCAGTTGCCGATTGTCCTCTGCTGGCACCAACACGCTCAGCAATGATCCGACGCACTGTATCCAGCCCCCAGCCCTGCGCCGCGCTGACAAAGACCCGCTGCACCGCCCGGCCATCAATCTCGTACCAATCAAACGGCTGCGCCCCAGCCCAGTGCGGCCTGCGTTCGGGCTCAATCGCATCGAGCTTATTAAACACCAGCACCTGTTCGATATGCTCGGCACCGATTTCAGCCAGTACCGCCTGCACCTGCGCTATCTGGGCATCAAAGTTCGGACTTGAAAAATCAACCACGTGCAGTAGCAAGTCAGCGTCCACCGCTTCTTGCAAGGTGGCCTGAAAAGCGTCCACCAGGCCATGGGGCAGGTCTTTGATGAAGCCGACCGTGTCCGACAAGGACACCATACGGTCGATATCACCCAGGTAGAGCTGACGGGTTGTGGTGTCCAAAGTAGCAAACAACTGATCTGCTGCGTAGGCCTGTGCTTTCACCAGGGCATTGAACAGGGTCGATTTACCCGCGTTGGTGTAGCCCACCAGAGAGACGGCAAAGGTCTGCCGACGCTGGCGCTGACGCCGCTGGGTGCTGCGCTGGCGCTTAACCCTGTCCAAGCGCTCTTTAATGCGTTTGATGGACTGACTGATCATGCGCCGGTCAAGCTCAATTTGCGTCTCACCCGGGCCACCGCGCATACCGATACCGCCGCTTTGCCGCTCCAAATGCGACCAGCGCCGCACGAGCCGGGTGCTGAGGTACTGCAAACGGGCCAGCTCCACCTGCAATTTACCCTCATGACTGCGCGCACGTTGGGCAAAGATTTCCAGGATCAACAGCGTACGGTCATTCACCGGCAAGCCAAGGTGGCGCTCCAAATTGCGCTGCTGCGCTGGGCTCAAGCTTTGGTCAAACAGGATTTCCTGCGCACCACTGGCGAGCGCCTGCGCCTTGATTTCGTCAGCTTTGCCACTGCCCACGAACAGCGCCGCATCGGGCGCCCTGCGCTTGCAGGTCAGGCGCGCAACGGGCTCTAGACCCGCAGTCTGCGCCAACAGCCCAAGTTCCTCGAGCTCACCATCAAAACCTGGGGCGCCCAAATCGACGCCAACCAGAAGCGCTGGGACCGCTGCCTCAGGCTGACTCAGGCTTATCTCCGTCAAAGTTGGGCAGCGTCACGGCGCGCCCGGGGACGATTGTCGAGATAGCGTGCTTGTAAACCATCTGAGTGACAGTATTGCGTAAGAGCACGACATACTGGTCAAAGGACTCCACCTGCCCCTGCAACTTGATGCCGTTGACAAGGTAAATCGAGACCGGGATGTGTTCCCGACGCAAAGCGTTCAGGAAGGGGTCTTGCAACATTTGGCCTTTGTTGTTCACGATATGCTCCGTGTTCTGTTATGGACGACCGCTTAACGATACCACAGCTGCCAGGACCTGAAGGGGCACATCGACATCGTGAGCCGCTCAAGCACTGGCAGGGACGTCAGCTGGACTTGTCTGCGTACGGGTTGCTGGCGGTCTTTAATTCAATTCGCAGCGGTGTACCCATCAGGTTGAACTCTTGGCGGAACCGGCCTTCCAGGTAGCGTTTGTAGGATTCGCTGACATGCTCGAGCGAGTTACCGTGAATCACGATCACTGGCGGATTCATACCACCTTGATGGGCGTAGCGCATTTTGGGGCGAAACATGCCGGCGCGTTTGGGACTTTGGAACTGCACAGACTCTAAAAGCAGCCTGGTGAGCACGGGCGTTGGCATTTTGCGGTTGGCAGCTTCGAACGCACCCACAATGGATTTCCAAACCGGTGCCAGCCCTTGACGTTTTTTGGCTGAAATCAAGTGCAGATTGGCGAACTTTAAAAAACCCAATCGTGTCTCGATCGACCGTTTCACCAACTCGCGCTGGTACTCATCAACAGCGTCCCACTTGTTGATAGCCAACACAACAGCACGACCGTTTTCCAACACAAAACCCGCAATATGCGCATCCTGGTCGGTGACGCCTTGCTGGGCATCAATCAGTAAAAGGACCACATGCGCTGTCTCAATTGCTTGCAGTGTTTTGACAACCGAGAACTTTTCAATTGCCTCAAAAACCTTGCCGCGCCGACGCAGGCCCGCCGTGTCAATAAGCTCAAAGCGACGGCCCTCGCGCTCGAAGGGAACCGATATGGCGTCACGCGTGGTCCCAGGTTGATCAAAAGCGACCAGCCGCTCTTCACCCAACCAGACATTGATCAATGTCGATTTGCCAACATTGGGGCGGCCCACAACGGCTAATCGAATTGCGTCGCTATCGACAACCTGTTCCTCATCGTCTGGCCCAACACCCATTAGGTTAAAGGCAGCGTCGAGCATGCTGCGCACGCCTTGTCCATGGGAAGCTGATACCAGGGTCACAGTGCCCAGCCCAAGCTCAAAAAATTCCGAGGCCTGCGTGCCGTCAACCATGCCCTCTGCCTTGTTGGCCACCAGTAGACATGGCTTTCCAAGACGGCGCAGGTAGTTGGCGATGTCATGATCTTGCGCCGATACACCTGCCCTGGCGTCCACCACAAAAATCACAACATCGGCCTCAGCCACCGCCTGACGCGTTTGCTTGGCCATTTCTTTGTAAATGCCGTCACTGGCATCAGGCTCGAATCCGCCAGTGTCGATAACGATGTAGGCGTGCTTGCCTTGTCGTCCGTTGCCGTAATGACGGTCACGGGTAAGCCCCGCGTAATCCGCAACGATAGCGTCTCTCGTTTTGGTCAAGCGGTTAAACAGCGTGGACTTGCCCACGTTGGGCCGCCCAACCAATGCCAGAACAGGCTTCATGCCACAACCAATCCGGGGCAAATCGCCCTATTCGGGTTGAAAGCCAAAAACACCGCCCTTGCGCGTGACCACAACCATGGTATTGCCAACCAGGACAGGCGCGCATGCCAAAGGCGTGCCATCGGTCAAGGCGCGCCCCATAACGCTTCCGTCTGCGCGGGAAAACAGATGTATCGCCCCGGTGTCGTCACCCAAAGCGACCGATCGACCCAGCAACAAAGGCCCGGATAAAACCCGATAGCGCAGCGCGTTGGATTGCCAGGCGGTTTTTCCATCAGCAACCTGCCAGGCGATCACCCTGCCATCTTCCTCAGCGCCGAACACCTGTTTGTCGTCACCGCTGAGGCCCACAAATCCATTGGCCGCCTGCGTCCAGTTCAACTGGCC
>JAURGS010000123.1 GCA_030833685.1 Rhodoferax sp.
ATTTGAACCTCCAGTTAAATTGACATAGCAAGACGCATCCGGTCTTGGCGGTTGTTGCCATTTCGGCAATAAGCTGCTTGCAGGGGCCAAGCAGCGGCTCGATTACCGGCCCACGGGTGCGGACCTGGGTAATTTCTTGCAGCACGTGGCTTATTGAAATGCTGCATTTAATGATGTACTGATCCAGACCCTGGCGTCAACCTCGCCGACTCGGGATAAGTTCATTTCATAGTGGTAACGGTCGGGCCGGTAAAGCCCGTACAAAAGCTGAATGGGCCGCTCGGTGTGGTCACGTACCACGCGCTGCACCGACATCAGGGCCGAGCCAACCGGCACGTCCAGCAATTGCGCGTGCCACGCATCGGCCAGCCGCGCGCTGATGGTTTGGCTGGCACGCCCAAGCCAGAGGCCTTGCTCTTCGAGCAACATCAGGATGGGTTTGGTGCTGAGCTGTGTTTCGCTAAACGGCGCGCAGACTTGCACCGGTATGTGGGTGACCGTGATCGACAAGGGCCCCATCGCGGTACTTCTCACACGCACCGCCTTTTGCACTTGTGCGCCAGGCTCTAGCGCCAAAGCCTCGGCCACCTGGCCTGAAGCGGGGATGGTTTCGAGTGAAACAACCCGCGCGCTGGTGCCCAGACTCACGTGCACCAGGTTATCGAGCAGGCCTGATCGCCGTTGCATGGCCGCCTTGGCGCCGCCCGCGCCGGCCTGGTGCTTGCACACCACCGTGCCGCGCCCGGGTTTGCGGGTAATGAGCTTTTCACGCACCAGCTTTTCCAGCGCATGGCGCACGGTCACTCTTGCTGCTGCAAATTCTTCCATTAGCGCAAATTCACCAGGAAAGTGGTCTTCATAACGGCTCTCGGCCAGACGCTCTTTGAGCACCAGATAGATCTGATGGTACTTGGGCAGGGGTAGGCTCTCCGGCATGGCGCCATCGTCGGTGAATTTGAATTGACCTGTCAATAGGACAAACCCTAGGCCGAGAGCGGGGTTTGGCACAGCTCAACAGATTGGCTCAAATGTATTCTTTTAAAATTGAGCCATATCTGAGGTCGCCGACACCGTGTCTACGTTGAATCCCTCCAGTGTGGCCGTAGCCGAGCCCGCCAGCCCTGTACCCCCCAAGCCCGTACTTGCAGCCGTAAGCACTGCCCCAGGGTCAGCGCCGGCTGCAGCGCCGACCCAGGCACTCACTCTGGTTGACTTATTCAAGCTGCTGCAGGCAACGCTTGCCCTGGTGGCGCTGTCGCTGATGATTCGGCTGCTGCTGTATCCCGATTACGGGGCCTCTAGGTTTAACCCGACTGCTGTCACGCTTGGTGCCGCTGCCGTGGTTGTGTGTTTGCTGCCCTGGACCCTGGCGTTCCGGCGCCCCCAGGTGCAATCGCTTGTGCTGTGGCTGCTGGTGTTTATCCTGGCAGCAATCAGTTTGCGCCTGCATTGGGCGGTCGGTACGGTCTGGTGGTGGATGCTGCCCAGCCTTGGTATCACGTTGGCGATTGGCTGGGCGGCGTTTGACCTGAAGCTGCCAGCGCGATGGGTGGGCAAGCCTTGGCTTGGGCGGCCAAGCGCTGCGACGGCTGGCTTTCTGGCCGTGCTGGCGTTCTATATCGCAGCCCAGGCCTGGCTGGCACTGCAGGGCCAAAACCCTGCAGACGCCGTGACCGTCAAGCGCGGCCTGACCGGCATGTTTGCGGTGCTGCTGTCCACGGCCTGGTTGCTGCGTGCTATCCACCAGCGCCAACGCTGGGAGCAGCTACAAGCTACCTTTCTGATCAGCCTATGTCTGCTGTACCTGCTGGGCAGTGTTTCGAACGGCTTGCTCGAGCCCTGGCTGGCGGCCCGAAGCGAGTATGCATCAGCCGGGCCTGCGTTGGCCCTGCAGCTGATTTTGGCCATGGGCCTCGCATTATTGATCTGGGAGCAACGTTGGCAAAACCAGGTGGTGTATGTAACAGCGATCGTTTTGGTAGCCGCTGTCGGGATGTATTTGCTCAAACGAGGCGAGCTGGCCGCCTATTTGCTGCCAACCTTTGCCCTGACCTTGACTTATCTGTGGGGTGCGCGCTCGCCCTGGGTGCTCGGCGGCTTGTGGCTGGCTGTGTGGGCTGTGTTTGTGTGGATGTTGCCAGCGCACCGAACCAACCTGGTTTTGTATGGCATGCATGCCAGCGCAGTGCTGCTGATCACCCACTACCTGATTGGTCGTCTGGCGCGCCAGGCCGCGGCGCTGACCCAGCAGAGCCATGCTTTGGCGCCAGCTTCGGCACCGGCGTTGTGGCGCCTTGCGGTTTCAGGCCTTTCTTGGCGCCAGGAGTTGCTCAGCGCGGGCCTGGCTGCGCTGTTTGTCGCTGTTTTGGGTGCGGGCTGGATCGATCAAATCGCTGATGACCCTAGCGACTACGGCATTCAGATGGCCATGCTCGGCGCTGTTATCTCTTGGGGCATCGTCAATCTGGGGCTGCGCGCGCTTTTTCGCCGACAAGCGCAGGCACTGAGTGCCCAGCTGCTTGCGCAAACCGCAGCTATGTTGGAGGCGTCGATTTCCAGCTTTGTGCTCTACCGTGCAGACGGGCAGTTTGTTTTTGCCAACCAGGCGGCGCTGGGCATGTCCGGCTACTCAAAAGCGCAGTTGGATGAATTCAATCTGTTCACCCATGGCCTTTACCAGCGTCTGGGTTTGAGCGCGCATGCAGCCGAGGTTTTGCGCACAGGCCAGCCCAGCACGTTGGATACGCAGGTCGTACTCAAGCGCGAGCAGCGACGTGACTACCGCTACCACTTTAGCCGCCTGGCGCTGGAAGGAGAAAGCCTGCTACTGCTGCAGGTGCAAGACCAGACCGACGTGTTGCGCAGTGCGCGTGAGCGCGAAGCGCTGCTCGACTCGGCTGTGGTGGGTATTGGTCATTTGTGCGACGGCCACTGGCAATGGGTCAACCCGGAGTTCGCGCGCATGCTGGGCACCACGCCGGATCAGTTGCTGGGCCGGGCCACACAGGCTGTTTTTGCCGAACCCAATGGCCGGCGAAGAATGGTGGAGGAGATCAGGGCGCAGTTGGCCCAAGGCGGCTCGGTGGCGCACCTGAGTGCGAAATTTCGCCGCTTTGACGGGCGGGTGATTGACGTGGCGGGTAAGACCTTTGTGATGGACAAGGAACGAATGGACGCGGTGTTCTCACTGCGCGATGTGACCGATGAACTCGCGCACGAGCGCGCCATGCAAGCCGCGCTGGAGCAGGCCCGCGCGGGTGATGAGGCCAAGTCGGTGTTTTTGCGCACCATGAGCCACGAGATCCGCACGCCGCTCAACGGCATCATGGGTGCGCTTCAGGTCTTGCAGGTTGAGGCCCGACCAGATCAAAAAGAGATGATCGATGTGGGGCTCAATACCTCGGATCAATTGCTGTCCATCGTCAACGATGTGCTTGATCTTTCTGCGGCGGCCTCAGGCAAGTTGAGTGTGCAGGCTGAGGCGGCCAACTTTGCGGCATGCTTTGCAGAGATTGAGTCCGTGAGCAGGGTGGTGCCCCGTGCAGCTGGCGTCGATCTGCAGTTTTCAATTGGCGGCGGCTTGCAAACCATGGTGATGATGGATGCGGTTCGGTGCAAGCAAATCCTGATGAACCTGATCAACAATGCCTTGAAGTTCACCCCGCAAGGGCAGGTGCAGGTTCATGCCAGCAGCTTGGGTGAGCGCGATGGACGCCTGGGTGTGCAGGTGCAGGTGCGTGACACCGGAATTGGCATGACCAAAGAGGTGCTGGCTCGCCTGTTTCAGCCCTTTGTGCAGGCTGACGACCGTGTTAACCGGAACTACGACGGCACTGGCCTGGGTTTGTCGATCGCCCGCTCACTGGCCCGGCGCATGGGTGGTGATATCGAGGTCACGAGCGAGCCAGGCGAGGGCTCGACGTTTACCGTCACGCTTTGGCTGGCGCTGGCCAGCGGCGAGTACTCTGACTGGACGATTTGATGCGGCTTGGCAGCGGCTGCCTAGCCTGCCCTAAACCGTTGGCGCGTGGCTGTTGCTGGCTTTGAGCCGCGAGACCATGAAGCGCGACGCCTGCATCAGGTGCTCATGAGCCAAGCGGGCGGCTTGCTCAGCCTGACCTTCGGTGATGGCCTGCAAGATGGCTTCGTGCTGGTCCCAGATGTCGCGCGGGCTTTGGTCCTGCAACAAGACTTCACCCATGGCGCGCTGCGTGTACAGCAGGTGGGAATCCATGGCTGGCGCAATCAGTGGATTGCCCGACAGCGTGTACAGGAATTCATGAAAGCGGATATCAGCCAGGATCATTCGCGGGACTGATCCGCTGGAGACCGCTTTGCGCCCAGCCTCGATCAAGCCAGGCCCTTCGCGCCGCGCCCGAGCCGTCTGGCTCTGAGCCGCCAGGGCGCAGGCCAGTTGCTCCACTGCGGCGCGCAGCTCGTACACATGATGAACATGATCCGGGTCCAGTGGGGCCACGATCAGGCCGCGCCCAGGCGCGTCTTGCAAGACGCCCTGGTTGCGCAGCAGCATCAAAGCCTGCTGCACCGGCTGGCGTGAGACCCCCAGCGCCTGCGCCAGCTGCTCTTGGATGATGCGCTCGCCGGCCACCAGCTTGCCGGCGGTGATCTCGTTGAGCAGCGCATCGCGTACCTGCTCGGCAAGGTTGGGATTGGGCTGAAGGGCTTTCATGGTGCGGGGCTGGGGCCAGTTTGAGTTGCCCGGTAGGGTAGCTCAGGCCGGCAGCGTGCTCAATTGTGTGCGCAAAACGCGATGAAGAATTTTGCCTGTGGCTGTGCGCGGCATGTTCGCCTCTGCCATGAACGAGACCGCCTGGGGTCGCTTGTAGCCCGAAATTTTGTCGCGGCACCAGGTAATGAGTTCAGATTCAAGTACGCGTGCGCCGTCATGCAGAACAACAACGGCGTGCACGGCCTCGCCCCATTTGTCGTGTGGCAAGCCGATCACCGCGACATCTTTCACGCTCGGGTGTTGGGCCAACACGGCTTCCACCTCGGAGGGGTAAATGTTTTCGCCGCCGCTGATGATCATGTTGCTTTTGCGGTCAACCAGGTGAATGAATCCGTCTGCGTCGCGCCGAGCCATGTCGCCCACCGAGCACCAGTGGCCTTGAAAGGCTTCGGCGGTTTTTTCGGGGTTTTTCCAGTAGCCGTCAAAAACGTAAGGCGTGCGTGAAAACAGTTCGCCAACTTCACCATCGGCGACCTCACTGCCCTGTGCATCAAGCAGTTTGATGGGGCCTGAGCCAGCCCACTCGCGTCCCACCGAGCCCAGGCGCTCGAACTGCTCGTGCGGGCGCAGCAGCGTCACCCAACCGGCCTCGGTGGAGCCATACAACTCGTAGAGTTCGCTGTTGGGAAAGCAGGCCATGATGGCCAGCTTGGTTTCCCTGCGAGCGGGTGCCGAGGAGATCATCAACTTTCTGACAGCACGCAGGTCATGGCGCGCTTTCACCGCCTCAGGCAGGGCCAGCATCATGATGTAGTGCGTGGGCACCAGCGACGTGAAGGTGACTCTCTGGCTTGCCAGTTTCTCCATCAAGGCCTCAGGCTGAAAGCTTTTGCTGTCGTCGATCACGATGCATGCGCCCAGGTGTGCAAAGGTGTGGCTGAAGTAAAGCGAGTTGGCGTGGCACAAGGGCATGACGATGAGCGCGGTGTCGGCACTGGAAAACTGCATCTCCAGCGCCGTAGCCAGCGCCATGAGCGTGCTGCCCTCGTGGCTGCGAATCGCGCCCTTGGGCCTGCCGGTTGTGCCAGAGGTGTACATCAGCGCGCTCATGTCCTGCGCCAAGACGGCCTCGGGCGTGACACTCGGTGGTGCTGCGGCGATCAGGTCCTCATAGGCGTGCCAGTGCGTCTGGTCGGCTTCGCCAAAACTGATCCAGATTGGCGTGGTTGGCAGCGCGCCTTGGCGCAAGGGTTCCACCAGATGGCGCAGCGCGTCTTGAACGATGAAGGCGCGCGCCTGGCTGTGCTCGGCGATGTAGGCGATGTCGGCAGTGTTCAGGCGAAAGTTCAGTGGTACGGCAACCAGCCCGCAGCGGGCCAGGGCGGCGTAAATTTCCATCCACTCGATGCAGTTGTAGGCGAGCAGGGCAACGCGGTCGCCTTTTTTCAGGCCCAGGCTGAGCAGGCCGGCGGCCAGTTTCTCGCTGCGCGCATGCCACTGGGCAAAGCTCAGACTGCGCCGGGAGTCACGCAGTGCGGTTTTGTGCGGGCGCAGACGCGCATGGGTGGCGACGGCGTCACTGAGTGTGTTCAGGCGGTTCATGGCTGGGCCTTTGGTGCATGGTGGGAGGCGGCACATCTTGGAAAGCCTATTGTAGTATTCTGAATTCAGAATACAATAGTTTTTGAGTGTACGGGGTAGCCCTAGCGCTGGCGCGGGTTGTTGGGTGTGTGGGTCGCCGGGTTGCGCGCGTGTCACTGCAAGCGCTGGCGGCTGATGGCGGGCCACTTGCGCCGGTAAGCGCCAAGCGCTGTTTGATGTCGATTCGCTTGAAAGGACATGTCGATGAGTTCACCTGTGGTTAGCGAGCGCAGTAGCGCGGCCTGGATTGCCCGGTGCCTGAAGGCGCGCGGTATTGACCGGGTCTTTGCCTTGTGCGGTGGGCACATCATGCCGATCTGGATGCGCCTGGACGCCGAAGGCATTCGCATTGTTGACGTGCGCGATGAGCGTGCCGCTGTTTACATGGCACACGCGCACGCCGAGCTCACAGGCCAGATTGGTGTGGCGCTGGTGACCGCTGGCCCGGGTGTCACCAACGCCATGACAGGTATAGCCAATGCGCATGTGGCGCGCGCATCGGTGCTGGTGCTCTCGGGCACACCGCCACGCGCCCAGGAAAACCGCGGTGCGCTGCAGGACATGGCACACACCGCGTTTGTGGCGCCGCTGACGCGTTACGCGCGTACGGTGCGCGAGCCCGATTTGGTGATGCAGGAGCTTGATGAGGCGCTGGCGCGTGCTGCTGGCATTGGCTGTGAAAGCGGGCCGGTATATCTGGACTTTCCCGTGGACACACTGCGCGCCGAGCCCAGTGCTGCGATGCAATTGCCTGAATGGCTGCGCCCGCGTCGCAAGCCGCGCCTGCTGCCCGACCCGGTGGCGGTGGCGCAGGCGGTTGACATCTTGTGGTCAGCGCGCCGGCCTTTGGTGATTAGCGGGCGCGGTGCGCGCGGCGCTGGCCCGCAGTTGATGGCCTTGCTCGAGCGCCTGGGGGCGGTGTATCTGGACACCGGCGAGAGCCGCGGCCTGGTGCCCGAATCGCACCCGAGCGTGGTGGCTGCCATGCGCGGCTCGGTGATGACCGACGCCGATGTGGTGCTGACGCTGGGGCGCAAACTCGACTTTCAGCTGGCCT
>JAURGS010000124.1 GCA_030833685.1 Rhodoferax sp.
GTGGCATAACAAATATCCTGCTGCTTGGGGCTGCGAACATTGGGAAAACGCGCTTTGACGGCAGCGCTGATTTCTGCGGCGTCGTCCACACTCAGGGTGGTCTGCGTCACCACGGCCAACTTTTCGGTTTGGCTGGGCGCAACCCGCTGCACATCAAGCACGTCCTCCACCAGGTGAATGCCGCTGTCGAGCTGACCCATCGTGCCCTCAACCTCGGGGTGGCCTTTGTGCCCGATCATGATAAATTCATAACCCTCGCGCGCGAGCTTGGCCACCTCGACATGCACCTTGCTGACCAGAGGGCAGGTGGCATCAAAAATATGAAAACCGCGCGCGCGCGCCTCTTGCTCGACGGCGCGACTGACACCGTGCGCGGAAAAAACCAGCGTTGCGCCTGGAGGTACCTCATCGAGCGCCTCGATGAAGATGGCACCCTTGTTCTTCAAGTCGTTAACCACATAGGTGTTATGAACAATCTCGTGACGAACATAAATGGGTGCGCCAAATTTGGCCAAAGCACGCTCAACAATGTCGATAGCGCGGTCCACCCCAGCGCAAAAACCGCGCGGCTCGGCGAGCAAGATTTCTTTGGTTGGTTGCGTCACGTTCACAAGACCCCGATCAGTTGCACCTCAAAGCGCACCGGCACACCCGCCAAGGGATGGTTGAAATCCATCTGCACGGCGTCGCCCCGCTCGTCCTGACGAAAAGCCCGGATCACGCCAGCAAACTTGCCACTGCCGTCCGGCGTTGGGAAATGCAGCACATCGCCAACGGCATAGCGCTCGCCAGCCTCACCCATGTCCTGCAGCTCTTTGCGCGCCATCCACTGCACCATATCTGCGCTGCGCTCACCAAAGGCCTGGCCAGACTGCAGCTCAAAGGTCTGTTGAGCGCCCTCAGCCAGCCCGAGCAAACATGCTTCCAGAGCAGGCGAAAGTTCACCAGCGCCCACGGTCAGGGTGGCGGGCGAGCCCTCAAACGTGCTGACCACAACCCCTGAGGGACCACTCAGGCGGTAATGCAAGGTCAAAAAAGAGCCCGGTGAAACCGTAGCGGCAGTGGATGACATGGGAATCCTTGTCGGCTGTTGAGCCTGCGCGCGCAAGGCGCCTAAACTGGTGTCATTGTAAAAGCCAGGCCATGTTGCTCAAAGATCTACCACCCAACTCACGCCCGCGTGAGAAGTTGCTTGCCAGAGGCACTGCTACCTTAAGCGATGCTGAGCTCTTGGCGCTTGTGCTGCGCACGGGCACGCAGGGTAAGAGCGTGCTGCAACTCGCCCATGAGTTGCTACAACCTGCGCGCACTGGGGCGCACACCCCTGGTTTTGATGGCATTGCCGGGCTTTTGCACGCCAGCGAGGCCGAACTTCAGCGCATCAAGGGGCTAGGGCCAGCCAAACGCGCAGAGTTGCTGGCCGTGCTTGAACTGGCACGGCGCGCCGCCAGCCAGGAGTTGCGAACCAGGACTACTCTGGATAACCCGTCAACACTCAAACACTATGTTCAGCTGCAACTCGGCGCACGCGCTCACGAGGTGTTTTGCGTCCTGTTTCTGGATACCCAGCACCGACTGATCGTCATGGAAGAGCTATTTCGCGGAACACTCGGTCAGGCCAGCGTTTACCCCCGTGAGGTGGTCGTGCGTGCGCTGGCGCATCACGCCGCAGCAGTGGTGCTTGCCCACAACCACCCCAGCGGCTCGGTTAAGCCAAGCCCTGCTGACGCGGCCCTCACCCGATCGCTTGCGGCTGCATTGGCCCTGGTGGATGTGCGGGTGCTGGACCATGTCATTGTTGGACCAGGAGCCGCCTTTTCCATGGCGGAGCAGGGACTACTGTGAGCCAGCGCGAGATCAAGGTCAAAGGCCTGGGCGAGCTTCGGGTGGTCAAAAAAACCATTCAGGAGCGCGCCGAAATTGCCCAGCAACAGGCGCTGGCAAAAGCCAAAGCGGCTAAACAGGCGGCTGCTGAGCGAGAGATGTTTAGCCGCGCTGTCGGGCCAGTCAAGCCGCTGCCCGACAAACAAACCCTGACACCTTCACCGCAACGGCGGGCGCCCACTGCCTTGCAACGCCAGTTGGACGAGCAAGTGGTGATGCAGGAGGCCATCAGTGATGAGTTCGATGTCAGCACACTGCTCGATACGGATGAACACCTGAGCTACCGCAGGCCCGGTATTGGCACAGATGTGCCCCGACGGCTGCGACGCGGTGACTGGAGCATTCAGCGCCAACTCGACTTGCATGGCCTCAGGCAGGACCAGGCACGAGAAGTTCTGGGCCAGTTCATCCGAGAAGCGCACAAACAAGGCATTCGCTGTGTGCGCATCATCCACGGCAAAGGTCTGGGCTCGCCCGGCAAGACGCCCGTGCTCAAAAGCCGTGTGCACAGTTGGCTGGTGCAGAAAAACGAAGTCCTGGCCTTTGTGCAGGCCAAGCCTGCCGATGGCGGGGCCGGAGCGCTGGTGGTGTTAATCAGCGGTCAATGATCATTCAGAAGTGCGTCAGACAGTAGGCGCATCCGAGAGGTATCTCCCAGGTGCTCGCGACAAGTCGAAATAAGTTGGCCTGATCAAATGTCAACGCGCTAAATTTGACCTACGTTTTTTGAGCCGCGTAAACCCTGCGCCAAGCTCTGGTGCGACCTGCAACATCACATCCAGCAAAGATTGGCGAAAACCAAGGCCAAGGCCCAAAACTAGACAGCAATGCTCATTGATTGCGCGAATTGAACAACGCTTGCGAAACAGGTAAGCGTTGCCCTTGACGGCACTGCCGCCAATGTCCGTAGTTTGTTTGAGCCGCACAAGGATCACGGACTGCATCTGCCAAACACCGGGTAACGTTGTTCGGATCCGGATGCTGTCCACCCGGACATTGTGCCGGCGGCGGTACGCAGCGCGTCACATCTGCCGGATCATTTCGTTGCCCTGGCTGGCATTTAGCCGGCGGCGGCACACAGCGCGTCACATCTGCCGGATCATTACGCTGCCCAGGTTCACACACCGCTCTGCTCGGCACACACTTGGTCACATCCAGCGGGTTATTGTGCTGCCCTGGTGCACATACCGCCTTGTCAGGCACACAGCGCGTGACGTTGCCCGGATCATTATGCTGCCCCGGCTCACAGGCCGCTGGCTTGGGTAGCGTCGCGCTCGAGCCGGATGGGGGAGAAGTTGAGCCACTTGCCACCCCCTGGACAAGCCCTCCTGCAGGCAGGACAGGCTTCAGCGTTTTGATCGTGTTATCCGGTGCCAGGCAAAGAATCGTACCTCGTCCAGGGGCAGTGGTATACCAAATCAGGCGTGAAGGGCTTAGACACACCCCCTCAGGTCTCGGGTGGCAAAGCCCATCGTTGGCGTACTGGATCTCACTGGCTGGACAGTTCAGTTTCTGCACACAAGAAAGCGCACCGGTGTGGGAATCAACCCGGGTAATTTGGGTAGCAGAATCACACGTCCTGCTCGATCGTGGCTTATCAGGCCCTTTTTCTGGGGATGGCAAAGCGATTTGCAGCAGCTCCGTGGGCTGGCCAGGCCTTGCACAAATGATCAACGTATCCGGTCCGTTGGCATACCAATAGAGCCGGCCCGGCGGGTTACAGGGCTGACTCGGTTTGGGATGACACTGTTTGTCAGTGGGATAAATCATTTGATCGGCTGGGCACGTTTGAGGCGCTGGCGCCTTGGGGCCAGGCACCGACGGGCCCGTGGCAGTTGCCTGAACGAGATTGGCAGATGGCGCAGGTACCAAGCCACCAACCGTGGGCGTGGAGCCTGCGCCCTGACCAGTCAGGACAGGCCCACTCAACGATGCCACCAGGCCGCTACTAGCCGGTGCGCAAGCAACGGTGGAGGTGGGTATCGCTAGCGGCTTTTGGCGAACCACACAAAGGGCTTTGTCAGCGTCAAGCAAGCGAAGCGAAAAACTAACCACAGATGGGGTCACCACTGCACCAGGTTGAACCACGCCGTTAGGCAATAAATTGCCGTGTGCGGCGTTTGCAACCTTCACGCCCGCAACACCCTGACTTTGGACGTTGGCGCACACATTCATCACAGGTCTAAAACCCAGAGGGTCACCAGCGATCGGCTCAAACTGGTAGCTCAACGCGGCATAAGGACTGCTCAGCGCCTGGCCACCGTATTGCGCAAGCAAATCGGCGCATTCCACCTCCACCCCACCTGAGAGGGCTACAGCGGTCTTGGTTTTGAGCGCGTCGTACTGAACTTCGATCTCTGTGGCCCGCGCACGATCCATATAAAGCGTGTAAGCGCCCATAGCCAGTGCCGCCAAAATACCAATGACCGCCACCGTGGTCATCAGCTCAATCAAGGTAAAGCCACGCGTTCGTCGCAAGGAAATCATCAATTCACTCCCAATTCGGTGATCTTGGATCCATCTTTCTGCAAGGTCACTTTCACACCCATCATGTTGACAACTATTTGGTACTGACCACTGTCCGCTTGATACTGCACAACAGAGGCCAAGGCAGCATTGGGCATGACTGCGGGCAGACTGCCGGTCTGTTGCCGCGCCGATTCAATCTCAGCACGGGCCTGGTCAACCACCAAAGACAGGTCTCGCGCCACGTCTGCCTGTGAGGGAGCGGCGAAACGCTGCCATAAGGTGTTGCCACTGTAGGCCAACCCAGCCAAGGCCAGCGCCATCAAAATCACCGACCGGTTACCGCTTTGGGAACGGCGCGCCGGCCGAGCACTGACTGCCTGATGCTCAATCGCCGTTTCGGCGCCGGCAATCAAAGCTGACAGGTCATCCTTGGAAGCTTGAGGCTTGGTCATCTATCACCCATGCTATGCGTTGGGCAGCGACTACAAGGCGTGCGAACGGGCAATCGCTTTAAGCAGTGTTTGCTCGTCGACTGGCTTTTCAATGAAGCCGGCAGCCAGCACACCGCTTTGGCGCAGCGCTGTTTCATGCCCCACCAAGTCTTGCGGTAGCAGCACTACCGCTGGCAATCGCGCCCACGAAATATGCAACCGGTTATCGCGCAGCATCTCTTTGGCCTGCTCAAGTCCCATACCCTCGCGAACATCACCAATAATGAACACAATGTCTTCATCTTTGTGCAAGGCCTGTTGGGCCTGCTCAGCATCAGACACTGTGATCAGCCGCATGCCCGCGCTTGAGACCACTGAAGCAACTTGTGTGCGGGTGTTGTCACTAGCGCCCATCAGCAAAACCGCCTTGCCAGAGGCCAAAGGCTGGGTCGTAAGCTCTAGAGTCTCTGTGAAACACACAGCGCCGTAATGTGAAGCCAAATGCGGCCAAAAAGAAGGCCCGACCGCATCAAAAACCTCGTCGACAGTGGTCTCACCGGAAATGATGCGCATGCTCCCCGATGCCACCAGAGACTTCGAGTCATCCTGGCGCAGCGCTTCAAGAGCGCTCAGGCGATGTTCTCCCGCCGCCACGGCGTCACGCAGACCAGCATTCATCTCCAAAATTTCAACGATAGGCAAGCGTCCGTGGTAGCCGCTGTAATCGCAAGCCTGACAGCCCACAGCACGATAGCCTGGTTTGTTGTGCGTGATCTCTAAAAATGCGCGCTCGGATCCGGTTAAGGGCTCAACGACGGGCGCACGGCAGGTGCTGCACAAGGTCCTGCATAAGCGCTGCGACACCACCGCTGATAGTGCATCGGCCAGCAAGGTTGACTCGACCCCCAGGTTGAGTAATCTGGGCACTGCTGTGAGCGCGTCGTTGGTGTGCAAAGTCGTCAACACCAAGTGCCCCGTCAGCGCCGCTTGGGCTGCGATCTCCGCGGTTTCTTTGTCTCGAATTTCACCAATCAACACCACGTCAGGGTCTTGGCGCAGAATGGACCGAAGCGCACTTGAAAAAGTCCGACCGGCTTTTTCATTGACCTCAACCTGCGAGATTCCGGCCACTCGATATTCAACCGGGTTTTCTACCGTGATGATGTTGACCGAACCACGGTTCAACTCAGCGAGCATGCCATACAGCGTAGAAGTCTTACCGCTCCCCGTAGGCCCGGTCATGATGACCATGCCAGACGGCCGCGCGATGGCACGGCGCATCGCTTGCAAATCGGCCAAAGAGAAATTGGACTGCGACAGGCGGTGCACGCGACTTTGGTCTAAGAATCGAATCACAAGACGCTCGCCCCGGCTGGCCGGTAGACACGATACGCGCAGGTCAAACTCCGCGTTTTCATGCGTCAACGACATGCGCCCGTCCTGCGGAATCATGATGTTGGTCGGATCCATATCCGAGTGAGCCTTGAAGTAACGCACCAGGCTTGAAGCTACCGCATCAGGCAACATGGTCAGCCTGCGCAGCAAACCATCTACCCGAATGCGAACCACAAATGCACCCAGATAAGGCTGAATATGCAGATCCGATGCACGCTGCTTAATGGCGCTGGCCAACAGGCCTCGGCCCAGCTTGATCACCGCGTTCTCATCCAGCGCACTGCCACCCGAGGCGGATAAGTGTCCCAACTCCGGCGCTTGCCGGGAGGCCAAGCGCGCATAAGCGACCACCACGGCATCGTCGATTTGCTCTGGCGATGCCAGCTCAAAAGCCAAGGGTTTGCCAGTGACAAAGCGCAGCCTCTCTTGCACATTGGCATCAAATGGGTTGGCGCAGGCCAGATGCAAGACGCCCTCTTTCACACCCAGGGGTAAGACGCCGTGCGATTGACAGAAGTTGGATGGCACCAATGCCAGAACAGTCGCATCGGTCTGGTCCAACGCACCTGCAGCGGGCACGCCGAATTGAGGCGCTAGCGTTCGCGCTAAATCTGCGGGCGCAATGGCCAGCATCCGAGCGAAGGTCGACCAGGCCTGCGCTAAGGTGCCTTCAAAAGGTAATTCGTACACATCACGACGCTCAGGAAACGCCATGGCAATCACGTGCTGCAACTCACGCACGGGACGGTCCGCGCCCGCCAACCTAGATGCCGACGATTGTGCAATCGCGCTCATGCCATGTGTCGCTTCAAGGTCAACTGAACCCGCGTCCCCAGGGAGCCTGGGTGAATGACCAGACTACCCACCATCGATTCAGCTAGCAACTGCTCAGCCCGCTCCAAAGCAGTTGTGCTTGAGCTGGGGGGTTCACCAGGGGTCTGGGCCACTGCGGCATCATCGTGAATGTTCAGCAAGATAGTCTCACCGCCACCGCCACCTGCGCCTGCTGTTTTTGCGCTGCTTACGCTACTTCCAGAACCACCATTGTAGACATCGCCATTACCGCCAGCACCACCTGTAAAAGTTTGCGTGTAAGGTGTAAAACTAGACCAGGCTCCTCCTCCACCACCA
>JAURGS010000125.1 GCA_030833685.1 Rhodoferax sp.
GCCGCCAGTCCCGGCGCGGATTTCCACAAATGCCGGTCTGGCGTCATCCGGATCCTTGGGCAGCAACATACGCTGTAGCTCCGCTTCAATGCGAAGCAGCTCCGCTTGGGCGCTTTCGGCTTCTTCCTGCGCCATCATGAGCATTTCAGCGTCATCACCAGATGTTTTGAGCAAGTCCTGTGCGCCGGCGAGGTCGGCCTGCACCTGTTGGTACCGCTGCCAGCGTCCCGCCACCGCTGCCACATCGGTATGCTCGCGCGAAAGCTTGAGAAACTGCGTCATGTCGCTCATGATGTCCGGGCGCGACAACAAGAATTCCAGTTCCCCCAAGCGATCCGCGTATCGGCTTAGCTGCTGTTTCAGAAAAGGTTTCATCTCGGTGTTGACGAAGGGTTGATCAGCCTGGGCTTATCACTTGCAGCCTGCAGCGGCTTGCCAGTGGCGCGCAGGGCCAACTGAGGTTGCGACGTTGGCGTCGCTAACGCCCGTTGCGCAGGAAAAAATGGCGGACGGCTTCGGTGGCGCGCTCGCGGGCTTGGGTGTCGCCTGCACGCAGCTCGGCAAGAGCCCCATGCAGCATTTTCTGACTCAAGCCTTTGGACATGGCTTCCAGAACGCTTTCGATGTCCTGTCCTTTGGCGAGCAATTTTTGCGCGCGGGCGATCTCGGTCAGGCGCCACTCTTCGGCTTGGGCGTTGAGTTGCTGTATCAGGGGAACCGAATCCCGTTGCTCGATCCAGTGCAAAAAGCTTTGAACACCAGCGTCTACGATGGCTTCGGCCTGAGCCACGGCGGCCTGTCGGTTGGCATGCGCGGTTTGCACCACACCGGCCAAGTCGTCCACGGTGTACAGGTAGACATCGTCAAGCGCCTTGACCTCGGCCTCGATGTCGCGCGGAACTGCCAGGTCGACCATGAACATGGGCCGATGCCGACGCTTTTTCAAGGCGCGCTCGACAGACCCTAGTCCAATCAAGGGCAGCGTGCTCGCAGTGCAGCTGATGACCACATCAAATTCGTGCAGTCGCTCGGGTAGCTCGGCCAAGCGCATCACTTCTGCGCCAAATTTCAGGGCCAACTCCTCGCCGCGTGCCAGTGTTCGGTTGGCAATGGCCAGTTTGCGCGGCTTTTTGGCTGCAAAGTGGGTTGCGCTGAGCTCGATCATCTCGCCGGCGCCCACAAACAAGACGTTGATTTCCCCCAGGTTCTCAAACAACTGTCCGGCCAGGCGCACCGCAGCGGCGGCCATGCTGATGGAGTGCGCCCCGATCTCGGTTGAGGTTCGAACTTCCTTGGCCACCGCGAAGGAGCGTTGGAACAATTGGCTCAATGTGGTGCCCATGGTGCCCGCCGCTTCAGCCGCGCGCACAGCGTGTTTGATTTGGCCCAGGATCTGGGACTCGCCCAGCACCATGGAGTCGAGTCCACTTGCGACCCGAAACGCATGCCGCGCCGCCAGTCCGCCCTCCAGAACGTAGGCATGGCTGCGCAGGGTGTCGGCCGAGACCCCGCCACTTTGCGCCATCCATTCCAGCGTATTTTGGAGTTGGGTTTGTTCGCCCGCGCAATAAATCTCGGTGCGGTTGCAGGTCGAGATCAATGTGGTTTCCGGCTGCCGGCTCAGGGCACTGCGCAGCGATGTCAGCGTCGGGCCGACCTGATCCAGCGCAAATGAAAACCGCTCCCGCAAATCCAGTGGGGCGGTCGTGTGGTTAATGCCAAGGGTCCAAACGGCCATCCCCGAATTATAAAATCGAGCCCACTGGGCTATACAAGCGTGCCCAGCGAACGTCCCGAGGGCCTGTGGGCATTCTGACAACGCTTCACCATATGCTTAATTTGATCGCGCCAGCGCTGGCCATGGCCGTGCTGTTGCCAGCGCTGGCCTTTGTGTGGCGGCCTCAGGGCAAAAGCCGCTGGGCGTTCCAATTTTTGGTTCACTTCTTGTTGGGCAGCCTATGCCTGGTCGCCGGGCTTCTCATCTGGGGTGTCGATGGCCGTATGAGCACCTACTTGGCGATGGTTGTGGTTTTGGGCAGCGCACAGTTTTGGATGACGGAGCGCTCAGGCACACCTTCGACCAGGCGGCGGCGGGCGTGATTTGACGATTTGCTGCTTGGCCTGTTGGGCGCCGCCTCCCAAGTCCTTTTGCCCCCAAGGGCCAGAGTGGCTGCGTTAACATCCAACCCTCTTTTTCTCTCTGGGTTTAGCGCCGATGACTCGGCTGGCTTGGCTTGAGCAGACTTCCGAACCTTTGATGAATGCGCCGCTGACAAATCTTGCATGGTTGCCCGAGCCTGCGCTCACAGGTGCGCCGAGCGAGCGCATCCGTGAGATTCCTTACAACTACACCTCTTTTTCCGACCGGGAAATCGTGATTCGCCTGCTGGGCGAAGAGGCCTGGGATTGCCTGGGTCAATTGCGTCAGGAGCGGCGCACGGGGCGCTCTGCGCGGATGCTCTACGAGGTTTTGGGCGATATCTGGGTGGTGCAACGTAACCCGTTCTTGCAAGACGATCTATTGGATAACCCCAAACGCAGGGTTTTGCTGGTGCAGGCCTTGCATCACCGTCTGGGTGAAATAGAGAAACGACGCACACCTGAAGTTTCAGCAGAAAACGATCGCCTGGTGGGTCAGCTGTTGGCGGCCTCGCAGCGCGCGGTGCAGTCGTTCAATGACGCCTTTGTGGAGTTTGCGCAGCTGCGCCGTCAAACTCTGCGCACCCTTTCCAGACTGACCGCCAAGGACAACATCCGCTTCGATGGCCTGGCGCGCGTGAGCCATGTGACCGATGCGACCGACTGGCGTGTCGAATACCCTTTTGTCGTGCTCACGCCCGACAGTGAAGCGGAAATGGCGCGCCTGGTTCAGGGCTGTATTGACCTGGGCTTGACGATCATCCCCCGCGGCGGTGGCACCGGCTACACGGGCGGCGCTATTCCGTTGACCTGGAAGAGTGCGGTCATCAACACAGAAAAGCTCGAAGCCATGACCGAGGTGCAGATGCGCCGTCTGCCGGGGCTGGACCAAGAGGTGGCCACCGTCTGGACCGAAGCCGGCGTGGTCACCCAGCGTGTGGCGCAGGCTGCCGAGCGGGCGGGTTATGTTTTTGCGGTTGATCCAACCTCTGCCCAGGCATCGTGTATTGGCGGCAATATCGCCATGAACGCGGGTGGAAAAAAAGCAGTGCTTTGGGGCACTGCATTGGACAACCTGGTGAGCTGGCGCATGGTGACGCCGCAGGCGCAGTGGCTCGAAGTCACCCGGCTGGATCACAACTTGGGCAAGATCCACGACGTAGATGTCGCCACGTTTGAGCTGCAGTATTTCAAGGCTGACGGCAAGACGCCGCTTCGCCGTGAACAACTGGTTATTGCGGGCGCGACTTTTCGCAAGCAAGGCCTTGGCAAGGACGTCACGGACAAATTTCTCAGCGGCTTGCCAGGCGTTCAAAAAGAGGGTTGCGATGGCTTGATCACCAGTGCGCGCTGGATCGTGCACCGAAGCCCGGAGCACACCCGCACGGTCTGCCTGGAGTTTTTTGGCAATGCGCGCGATGCTGTCCCTTGCATCGTCGAGATCAAAGACTTCATGTTTGCCGAACATAAACGTGGCGGCGCCATGCTCGCTGGACTGGAACACCTGGATGACAGGTATTTGCGCGCAGTGGGTTACGCTACCAAAAGCAAGCGTGGCCTGCAGGGTGCACACGGCGTGCCCAAAATGGTTTTGTTCGGTGATATTTCGGGTGCCGACGCCGAGGCTGTGGCCAAAGCGACCTCGGAAGTGGTTCGGCTGGCTAACGCCAGGGGAGGCGAGGGCTTTGTTGCGATTACCCCCGAGGCACGCAAAAAGTTCTGGCTGGACCGCAAACGCACGGCGGCCATCAGCAAACACACCAACGCCTTCAAGATTAACGAGGACGTGGTCATCCCGCTGCCGCAGATGGCGCAGTACAGCGACGGTATCGAGCGCATCAACATTGAATTGAGCTTGCGCAACAAGATTGCCGTGTGCGATGCCTTGTTGGCGTTTTTCGCCACGCCAGACCTGCCGCTTGGGCGCAGCGACGATGCCAGTGAGCTCTCTAGCGCCGAATTGCTGGAAGACCGTGTGACGCAGGCGCAAAAGTTAATCGTGGATGTGCGTGCGATCTGGTCTGGCTGGCTCAAAGATATTGACGGACTGTTCCCCCAGTTGCAGGACCACTCGCTGCGGGCAAGCTGGAAAAAGCAAATTCGCCAGCCGCTGCAACAGATTTTTGCCGGTGCGGCGTTTGATCAGATTCTGCAGGCGTGCCAGGCGATTCACCAGCGGGTGCTCAAGGGCCGCGTTTGGGTGGCTCTGCACATGCACGCTGGTGACGGCAACGTGCACACCAACATTCCGGTCAACAGCGACAACTACGAGATGCTGCAAGTTGCGCACGGTGTGGTCAAGCGGGTGATGGCGCTGGCGCGCTCGCTTGGCGGTGTTATTTCGGGCGAGCATGGCATTGGCATTACCAAGTTGGAATTCCTCTCCGACGCAGAGCTGCGCCCTTTTGCGCAGTACAAAGCCCAGGTTGACCCAAACGGAGTGTTCAACAAAGGCAAGTTGCTGCGAAAACTCGCCGATGATTCGGCCCCAGGGGCGCACGAATTCGCGCAGGCCGTGGGTAGCTTGAAGGCGGATCTGACCAACGCCTACACGCCTAGCTTTGGCCTGATGGGGCATGAGTCATTGATCATGCAGCAAAGTGACATCGGCGACATTGCCAATAGCGTCAAGGATTGCCTGCGCTGTGGTAAATGCAAGCCGGTTTGCGCCACACATGTGCCCAGAGCCAATCTGTTGTACAGCCCGCGCAACAAGATTCTTGCGACCTCATTGCTAATCGAGGCATTTTTGTACGAGGAGCAAACCCGCCGGGGTGTATCCATGAAGCACTGGCAGGAGTTTGAGGATGTGGCTGACCACTGCACGGTTTGCCACAAGTGCCTGAGCCCCTGCCCGGTGAACATTGACTTTGGTGAGGTTTCGATGGCGATGCGCAATCTTTTGCGCAAGATGGGCCAGCGCAGTTTCCGCCCAGCGGGGGCGGCTGCCATGTTTATGCTCAACGCCACTAACCCAGACACGATCAAGCTGGCGCGAGCAGCCATGGTGAATATCGGCATGCGCGCGCAGCGGGCGGCGGCAGACTTACTCAAAGTGGTGTCGCGGCGCCAGACACGCAAGCCGCCAGCCACCACCGGCGTGACTTCGATCAAAGAGCAAGTGATCCACTTTGTCAACAAGAAGCTGCCGGGGGGCTTGCCCAAGCGAACCGCCAGAGCGCTGCTGGACATTGAGGACAAAAACTACGTGCCGATCATCCGCGACCCGAAGTCCACCTCGGTGGACAGCGAGGCGGTGTTTTATTTTCCGGGTTGCGGCTCGGAGCGTCTATTCAGCCAGGTCGGCTTGGCCACGCAGGCCATGCTGTGGCATGCCGGTGTCCAGACGGTTCTGCCCCCGGGCTATTTGTGTTGCGGCTACCCGCAGCGAGGTGCGGGCGACTTTGACAAGGCTGAGCAAATCATCACCGACAACCGGGTGTTGTTTCACCGGGTCGCCAACACCTTGAACTACCTGGACATCAAGACCGTCGTTGTCAGTTGCGGTACTTGTTATGACCAGCTCAAGGGCTATAAGTTTGAAGATATTTTTCCAGGCTGTCGCATCATCGATATTCATGAGTACTTGCTGGAAAAAGGTATCACGCTGCAAGGCGCGGGTGCGTATCTCTACCATGACCCTTGCCACAGCCCAATGAAGCTGCAAGAGCCCATCAAGACCGTTCGGGCCTTAATGGGCGAACAGGTGCTTGCCTCGGAGCGATGCTGCGGTGAAGCCGGGACGCTGGCCTTGAATCGACCTGACATCTCGACACAGGTGCGAATGCGCAAAGAGGAAGAATTGCTCAAAGGCGAGGCCATGCTGCGCGAGCAAAGCCTGGTTGCGCCGCGCGAGGACATCCGCGTACTGACATCTTGCCCGGCCTGCCTTCAGGGGCTGAGCCGCTACGGTGAAGACATGAAGAGCGGCTTACTGCAGGCGGACTACATCGTCGTCGAAATGGCGCGCAAAATTCTGGGCGAGAACTGGATGCCTGACTATGTTCGCCAGGCGAATGCGGGTGGTATTGAGCGTGTACTGGTTTGATACGAAAATTTGATTGAAAAGAAAGAGAGATCCCAGATGGCAGGTTTGCAGGCCGAGACACCAAGTCCACAGGACATCACATTGCACAACCGCTCGCGTGTGCTTGAGATCAGTTTTTCTGACGGGTCGACTTTTCGAATACCTTTTGAGCTCATGCGGGTGTACTCGCCGTCGGCTGAGGTGTCGGGCCACGGCCCTGGGCAGGAAGTGTTGCAGACTGGCAAACGCGACGTGGACGTGGTGTCGCTGGAGTCAGTGGGTAATTACGCTGTTCAGCCAACCTTTTCGGATGGCCACAGCAGCGGAATTTTTTCCTGGGACTACTTGTATTTTTTGGGCTCCCAGCAAGCTCAGTTGTGGGCTGATTACGAGGAACGGCTGCAGACGGCTGGGGTTTCGCGAGATGCACCCATGATCGAAAAAACAGGCGGCGGCTGTTCGCATCACTAAGAACAGACATGAGTGAAACGCATTTCGGCTTCAAGCGGGTTGACGCATCGCAAAAAGCCCGTCATGTGAAGCGTGTTTTTGATTCGGTCGCGCCCAAGTACGACCTGATGAACGACCTGATGTCGATGGGCTTGCATCGCGCCTGGAAGGCCTACACCGTCATGGTCGCCAATATCCAGGAAGGTGACCGGGTGCTGGACATCGCTGGTGGCACCGGGGACCTGGCGATGGCGTTTGCGCGCAAGGCTGGCCGCTCAGGGCAGGTGGTTCATACCGATATCAACGAGGCCATGCTCAAGGTTGGGCGCGATCGGCTAATCGACGCCGGTCTGGTCTTGCCTACTCTGGTGTGTGACGCCCATACCCTGCCGTTTACAGACGCGAGTTTCGATCTGGTCAGCGTGGCATTTGGCCTGCGCAACATGACGCACAAAGACCAGGCCCTGGCCGAGATGTGTCGTGTCTTGCGTCCAGGCGGGAAATTGCTGGTTCTGGAATTTTCCAAAGTCGCCAAGCCGCTTGAGAAGGCGTACGACTGGTATTCGTTCAATGTTCTGCCCCGCTTAGGGCAGTGGGTGGCGGGCGACGCGCAGAGTTACCAGTACCTGGCTGAATCCATTCGAATG
>JAURGS010000126.1 GCA_030833685.1 Rhodoferax sp.
GGTGAACAGGCGTGGGCAGGCCCGCTCTGAGGCTACGCGCGCGCAAGCAACGCCACACCGACTGGCCGCTGAGACGCCCGCCACGGCGCCCGACAAACAACGCGGGTTGCTGCGCAAGCTGAGCCTGGTCCCGCATGGCCAGCCATCGCGACAAGGCTTGCAGTGCGGCCTGGCCCACCGGCACCACGCGGCGTTTGTTGCCCTTGCCCAGCACATGCGCCTCGCCCGCCTGCAAATCGACCCAGCCCCGCGCACTTGCGCTGGCTTGTCGATCAAGGCCCGTGAGCTCCGACAAGCGAAGGCCGCTGCCGTACAACAACTCCACCATCGCCACGTCGCGCGCCTCGAGCCAGGGATCGGCCGAGTCGCAGGTGAAGCTTGCCAGGTTAACCGCATCGTCAACGCTGAGCGCTTTGGGCAGCGGTTTGGCCGCCTTGGGCGCCCGAACATCGCTTAGCGGATTGGCACTTATCAAGGACTCGCGCCCTGCCCAAGTGTAGAAGCCGCGCCAGACTGACAACACCAACGCCAGGCCGCGTCCGCTGCGCCCTGAGGCATGCAACTGGGCCACCCAGCGTCGCGCATGCGCAGACTGAACCTCTAGCAAACCCAGGCCCTCTGCGCCGGCCAGCGCCTGCAAGCGCTGAAGGTCCAGGGTGTAAAGCGTGGCCGTTCGCGCAGCCAGGCGTTTCTCAAAGCGGACATGATCCAGGTAGCGCTGAACCAAAGGGTCAAGCCCCAGCGGCGCTGCAGTATCGGGTTTGGCCCGCTTCATGGAAGCAGCAGGCCTAGCGCAATCGGCTCAGGGCCGCGCTGGCCATGTCGGCGATGCGAGCCAAAAACTCGGTGCCCATGGTGCTGTTGAACCGTTGCGCATCGGGCGAGGCCAGCACCATCATGCCAAATGCTGAGCCAACCGCCTCAGCACCACCCTGGCGTAAGGGGAGCACGGCCACCGAGGCAGCTGCAGCGGGGTCTGGTAAACACTCGACCACCTCCAGACCGGTGTTCACGCCACAAAACGGCTCAGGCAAGGAAGCAACAAACACCCTGGCGTCTTCACTGGCACCCTGTGCAAAGTCACAGTCGGCGTAAGCACTGGCCACGTCCCAGACCTTGATAGCCACTTGTGGCACCGAAAACTGGCGCGCCATCTCATCGGCCAGCTGTTGCGGCAAATCAGCTGAATCTGTCACCAAAAACAAGGACTTCGACCAGCGCAAAAGCTTGTCGGCAAGGGCCATGTTCTCATTGACGTTGCGAACCATTTCCATGATTCGAGCCTCAAGCAACTTGATTTTTTCCCGCAGCAACATCGCTTGCCGCTCCTGCAAGCTGACTGCGCGCTGGCTGTGCGGACTACCCAACTGAACAGAGGACAGCAACTGGGCGTGGCGCTCAAAGAAATCCGGTGTATTGACCAGGTAGTCGGCAATATCGTCTTCGGTGATGGGATTGCCGAATTCGCCTGGCAAATTCGTTCGAGGGGTCAAAGGCGTGGACATGGTTAAAGGTCCTCAGGTAAGTCAATAGAGCCAACATACACCGTGGTGGCCGGGCCGGTCATCATCACGGGCGCGTCCGGGGCAGACCACTCGATGCGCAGATCACCGCCCCGGGTTTGCACGTCCACGACACTGTCGAGCAGGCCAAGGCGTACGCCTGCCACAACAGCGGCGCAGGCGCCCGTTCCGCAGGCCAAAGTCTCGCCAACGCCGCGCTCAAAAACGCGTAAGCGGATCTGCCTGCGCCCCAGAACCTGCAAAAAACCCACATTCACCCGGCGCGGAAAACTGGGATGCGGCTCTATCAGCGCCCCCAGTCCAGTCACATCTGCGCGCTCAACATCGTCAACCAACAAAACCGCATGGGGGTTGCCCATCGACAACACAGCAAGCTCAACCTGGCGCGTCTGGCCTGCGGCCTCAGGCAGCACCAGGGGCCACAGTTGCCAGCCTTCGCGCGGCAAGGCAGAGCGCCCCATGGGATCAAACGGCACATCGGCCAGCGTGAACACTGGCAATCCCATATTCACAGTGACTCGCCCATCGTGGCCCAACACAGGCTCGATCACACCCGCACGTGTTTGAACTCTCAAGGCAGATTTCGGGCTCAAGCCGGTGTCATGCACATACCGGGCAAAACAACGCGCACCATTGCCGCATTGCTCCACCTCTTGGCCATCGGCGTTGTGAATCACATATTCGAAGTCGATGCCCGGCCCAGGCGAAGGACGAACACTCAAGATTTGATCTGCGCCGATCCCAAAATGCCGATTGGCCAAAAAACGGTACTGACCCGGGCTCAGCCCATATTGGCGCGCGGTTTCGTCGAGCACCACAAAGTCATTGCCCGCACCTTGCATCTTGGTAAAAGGAATGCGCATGTCTGAATTATCCATGCGGGACATCGCGCTTGCGCGCTTTTGGCCAGGCCGCCCGACCCCGGCGCTGGCGCAGGTCCCTTGGGGCGCCTGTGCGCATGCAAAAATCAGGCTATGCCACGCCTAACCCAGCAACTGTACGAGCCGCGCGAAGTGTCTGCCGCGCTGCCAGCGGCCACCGTGCTGCTGCTGCGCGACACCCCACAAGGGCTTGAAGTGCTGATGACCCGACGCTCGGGGTCGGCAAGCTTTGCCCCGGGCGCCTTTGTTTTCCCCGGCGGGCGTATCGATGCGGCTGACCACCAGCACACACAACTAGCGCAACGGCGCAGCAGTCAAAGCGAGCAGCAAGTCGTTGACGCACTGGCAGCCATTCGCGAGAGTTTTGAAGAACTGGGCATCTTGCTAGCCACGCACAAAGACGGCGCCGCCCTGACCCAAGCAGAGGTCCAGGCCATCTCGCGCAGCGCTGCTTTTTACGAACAGTGCACGAACCGCGGCCTTCGCTTGCAAGCCGAGCAACTGTATGTGCTGGCCCACTGGGTAACGGACCGGGAGCGGGGGCAACGCTTTGACGTTCCTTTTCTGGTTGCCCGCATGCCAGAGGGCCAACACGCAGTGGCCGACGAGGCCGAGCAATTTGAGCCAGTCTGGGTGCGCCCGCACGAGGCCCTGCAGCGCCATCAGGCGGGTAATTTCTTTATGATTTTTCCAACCATCCGCACGCTAGAGCATTTGCAGCGCTACAGCGATGTCAACGCCGTGTTGACTGCCTGCGCGCTTAACGAAGAGCCGCTATGGCACTGCTGCCCCCGAACAGGCCTGATGGCTGGGCGCCAGGTGCGCTACATGAGCCATGAGACCGCCTACGGCGAATTGGCCATGGTTTGCCCGGATGGTCAGATCACCCATGCCCTGGACTGGCAGTCACAGAACGCGGTGCCTTTGCTGAAAAACCTGCAACGGCTCACTGCCCCCAACCCTGGGGTGATGACGGGCCCGGGCACCAACAGTTACCTGGTGGGTGACCCTGCGACTGGCTACCTGGTGATCGACCCAGGGCCGGCCGACAACGCACACCTGGAGCGCCTGTGGCGCGCTGCCAATGGCGACATTCGCATGATTGTGTGCACCCACTCGCACCCCGACCACGCCCCCGGCGCGCAACCACTTCAGGCCATGTGCCCGAACAAACCGCCGATTCTGGGCCTGGCCAGTGGTCCCCAGGCTCGCGCAGCCAGCGCCTTTGAGCCCGATCGGGAACTTGCCGACGGCGAGCGCTTGGTTCTGACTGCCAACACAGCAAGCCCGCAGGCTGGGCTGACCCATACCTTGCAAGTGGTGCACACACCGGGCCACGCGGCCAACCACCTGTGCCTGTTGCTGCACGAAGACGGTGTTTTGTTCAGCGGCGACCACATTCTGAACGGCAGCACGACGCTGGTAGACCCACCCGATGGCGACATGAACCTGTACCTGAGCTCGCTGGACAAACTGCAGCAGATCTGTGAAGCGGCCGCGGTGCACTACATTGCCCCGGCACATGGCTATGTGATGGGCGGGCCCGGCGACGAAGCGTTAAGCGCCATCGGGCGACTCAAAGCGCATCGCCTGGCGCGTGAGGCCAAGCTCATTCGCGTGATGCAGGCGCACCCCGAGGGCAATCTGGACGACTGGCTGGCCCAGGTGTACGACGACGTTCCCCAGCGCATGTGGCCAGTGGCGCGCCGCTCACTGATGGCGCACCTGGCGCGCATTGAATCGCTTCGGCCTTAAGGTCCAAGACCCCGGGGGCAGTTCTCAGCCCAATTCATGCTCAGGCGCCAAATAAATGGCCGCGCGCCGCTTCGCCCATTGCTTGTACGCAAGGGTGGCTGATGCGCCGCTCTACCGAAATGGCGTAAAACTCTTCGATGAGCTCGGCGCTGCGGCCCAGCACGCTCACGCCGTAGTGCGCGCAGGTCTCTTCCTCGATCAGCGTGGGCGCAGCAAATACCCCCTGCCCTTCAGCGCCGAACGCTTTCATCAAGGCCGTATCGTCAAATTCACCCACCACCAGGGGTATCACACGCGCTCGGGTGAACCATTCATCAAGTTGCCCGCGCAGATAAGCGTTGCTGCCCGGCGCCAAAAAGGGTTGCCGGTTCATGCAAGTCGGAAAACCCCCCGTCAGGCCTTGGGCCAGGGTGGGTGAGGCGAAAAAACTGATACTGCTGCGGCCCAGCAAATGACTGTAGGCCCGAACACTCAAGCGTTTGGGCATCGGCTCATCGGCGATCACCAAGTCCAAGCGGTGCAGGGCCAGTTGTGCCAGCAACTCGGGAAATTTACCCTCCGTGGCCACCAATCGGACCGGTTCTTCGATGGTCACAGCGGGCTCGAGCAATTTATAAGCCAGCGGACTTGGATACGGCGTCTGAGATGCCCACTTTGAATACCAATTGCCGCTTGCTCAAACTGGTGCTGCGCAAAGTGGACTCCAGCTCGCTGCCCAGGTTAAAGATCTGGTCGGCATAGCCCAAAGCCAGGCGGCCGTGCTCGGTGAGCTCAAGCTGGCGGCCAGCCTTGTGAAAGAGTTTCTTGCCCAGCCAGTCTTCCAGCAGCTTGATCTGCCCGGAGAGTGTCTGCGGTGTGACATGCAGTTGTTCACTGGCACGCATGATGCCGCCGGCCTTGGCGGTGACCCAAAAATAGTGAAGGTGCTTGAAATTCACGAATTTGCCCTGATTTACCTGGTGTTCACAATACTTCGAAGAAATTGAACTAAATCTCTTAATAATTCGAATTTACCCGAAGACGAAATCCAAGTACAGTTTCATGGTCAGCGTCTTCGGAGGCGTTCACAAGGAGGAAAGTATGCGTTTGACAACCAAAGGGCGTTTCGCCGTCACGGCCATGATTGACGTCGCTTTTCGCGAGAAATCAGGCCCGGTTCCCCTGTCAGAAATTGCCAAACGGCAGCAAATTTCGCTGTCCTATCTGGAGCAGATGTTTAGCAAACTGCGCCAACAAGGGCTGGTCAGCAGCACCCGCGGACCCGGCGGTGGCTACACGCTTGGCCGGCGCACCGAAGCCATCTCGGTGGCCGACATCATCAGCGCCGTTGAGGACGCCAACACCGAGCAGGAAAAGCCCGAGGCACCCGCCAGTGACATGGCCCAAGGCCTGTGGGATGCCATGCACGTCAAAATGTTCGACTTCATGAAGTCCGTCAACCTGCGCAGCCTGGTGCTTGAGCAGTTGGCCAAAGGCGTTCAGGTTGAGGAGAAAACCACCACCAATCGCGGTGTGTTCAAAAAGCCGCCGAGCCAGACCGTGCGCAGCAACACGCCCAACTCGGTATTTGCGCTTGGGCAGTCGCTACTGGCCCGCGGCTGAAATGTGTGAAGCCTGCCGATAAGCCGGATTCTGTGCGTCGGGGTTGCCCCTGACGTGACTGCCATTACTCTGGGCGCCTGATCGCTCAGACGCTCGATGCCACCTACCCGCACACTCCGGGGGCCCCGTCATCGTGTGCCTACTTGGTGTTGCTGCGCGTAGAGATTGCCCGTTTCACCCAATACCGGCCAAGGCCGGTACTGACTCGTCTCTGTTGCTCTGATCCTCACCTTCAACCCGCGGCTTTCACCACAGGCCTTCGATGGACAGCCGTTAGCTGCTACGCTGCCCTTTGCAGTCCGGACGTTCCTCCAGTGCGCTGTTTCCAGACCAGCACCAGCGGCAGTCTGGCAGGCTTCACGCCCAGATTATCGAACCAAACCCACCAGCCTGGGCACCTTGACCGCGCCTGCGCAAGACGCCACTGTTCTCACAGCCGGACCATCCCTCTTGGGCTGTTGCAAAATAGACCAATCGCATCAAAGGCTCGCCATGATCTTCGACAACGTTTTGCAAACCATCGGTAATACGCCGCACATCCGCATTAACAAACTGTTCGGCCAAACCCATCAGGTTTTTGTCAAATCCGAGCGCAGCAACCCGGGCGGCTCCATCAAGGACCGGATTGCGCTGGCCATGATTGAGGCGGCCGAGCGCGATGGTCAGCTCAAGCCCGGAAGCACCATCATCGAACCCACTTCTGGCAACACCGGCGTCGGACTGGCGATGGTGGCCGCGGTCAAAGGCTATCGGCTGATTTTGGTGATGCCTGACAGCATGAGCGTGGAGCGACGCAGCCTGATGCTGGCCTACGGCGCGAAATTTGAACTCACGCCACGCGAAAAAGGCATGAAGGGGGCAATTGCGCACGCCACAGCTTTGCTGGCGCAAACGCCCAATAGCTGGATGCCGCAGCAATTTGAAAATCCCGCCAACATTGAGGCGCACGTCAAGCACACTGCACAGGAAATCCTGGCAGATTTCCCGGGTGGCCTGGATGTGCTGATCACCGGTGTGGGCACGGGCGGACACTTGAGCGGCGTTGCGCAGGTACTCAAAGCCAAATGGCCCAGCCTCAAGGTTTATGCAGTTGAGCCATCGGCCTCGCCGGTAATCTCGGGCGGCAGCCCCTCACCCCACCCTATCCAAGGCATTGGTGCCGGCTTCATCCCCACCAATTTAAAGACCGACTTGCTCGACGGGGTGATCCAGGTGGAAGCGGAGCCCGCCCGCGAATTCGCCAGGCGAAGCGCCCGCGAAGAAGGCCTGCTGGTGGGCATTTCCAGTGGCGCAACGCTGGCTGCGATTTCGCAAAAGCTGCCCGAGCTGCCTGCGGGCAGTCGCGTGCTGGGCTTTAACTACGACACCGGTGAGCGCTATCTCTCGGTGGACGGATTTCTGCCCACCGCCTGATTCGAACCCATCTCACGGCCTGGGCGCAACCCCGCTG
>JAURGS010000127.1 GCA_030833685.1 Rhodoferax sp.
AGTCAGTACCGCAGCTGATGCTCTCCCTGGCCGCGCTCGGGGTCGTTGTTTGAAGCAAGACAGCACGCTGGCCTTGCTGGTTCTGGCAGCCGGCCTGGGCAGCCGCTACCACGGACTGAAACAATTTGAAGGCATGGGGCCTGCTGGCCACCCCTTGCTGGACTACTCCATTTACGACGCCCAAAAAGCAGGCTTCAATCGCATTGTCCTTGTGGTGCAGGCCATGCACCGCGAGACCATGACCACAGCCATTCGCGAACGCCTACCCAAAGGCCTGGATTTGGCGTTTGCGACGCAGGAAATCGCCGACATACCAGCCGGCTCTCAAGTCAGCAGCCAACGAACCAAGCCATGGGGCACATTGCACGCCGTTCTGAGCGCTCGGGACATCATCGACTCCCCCTTTGCGGTCATCAATGCCGACGACTACTACGGACCGCAGGCCTACCAAAAGGCCGCGCAATTTCTCCGACATCACCAGGGGGCTGGCCTCGGCCCAGAGCGCTATTGCATGGTGGGCTACCCCATGGGCGAGACCTTGTCGGCACATGGTGGTGTCAACAGAGGAAGGTGTCTCTACCAGGCCGACTTGCTTGTAGGCGTTGAGGAAATCGTAGATATCCGCCTGCAACCCGACGGCAGCTGCCAAGGCTTTGACCTGCAGGGACATTCGGTCAGACTCGATTACCGAGATCCGATCTCCATGAACTTCTGGGGATTTACGCCGACGATTTTTGCGCATATGACCGACTATTTCAGGGGCTTTCTGCAGGGTCACGGCCACAGCGCAAGCAAGGAATGCTACATCCCCAGTGTTGTCAACCATGTGGTTCGTCAAGGGCTGGCCGAGTGCACCCTTTTGTCGTCACAGGACACCTGGCTTGGCGTTACCCACCCACAGGACCGTGCTGCCATGCAGGATCGGTTGCACGCATTGGTGCGCCAGGGCACCTATCCGGAAAACCTCTGGTCGCAACCCATCCGTTGAACGGCTTTTTAGTCAGGCATTCATCTGAATAATTGCGCCGCGCCTAGCGCGTCGATCGAGCGAGCGCTGGGAATATACTGACGAGCCAGATTAATCACTCAGGAGACCATGATGAAGCCATTGAGCAAGTTCGTCACAGCTATCGCCCTCAGCGTCAGCTTTATTTGGCCGGCGCTGGCACAAGACAAAGTGACGATCTATTCTGCTGCGCCCCAAGACCTTCTAGACCGTGTGCTGCCAGCCTTTGAAAAGGCATCGAACATCAAAGTTAATTTGGTTAAAGGTGGATCGGGCGATTTGATCAATCGACTGAAAGCCGAGGCCGGGCGCAATACGGCCGATGTGCTGTTCAGCGTCTCGGCTGACGTTGTCGTTGCCAATGACAAACTGTTTTCTAAATTCACACCCGATAACGCGAAAAATCTGGCTCCAACCTTCAAGATCAACCGGGCTGCTATTCCATTCACAGCGGTCGCAACGGCATTTGGGGTTAACACCAAACAACTCACAGCCGACCAGTACCCAAAAACCTGGACCGACCTGAGTAAGCCACTTTACAAAGGCAAGATTTCCGCAGCGCGCCCTGATAAGTCCGGATCCTCCTACATTCAATTGGCCGTAATTTTGCAGATATACGGCGAAGAAAAAGGCTGGGAGCTGTACAGCAAGATCTTGGACAACATTGTCTTGTCCAACAGCTCCGGCGCAGTCTCTAAATTCGTGAACGATGGCGAAGCCACCGTCGGCCTGTCCAACGAAGACACGCTGTTGAAGTACAAAGTTGGCGGTGGTCCGATGGAATTGATGTATCCCGCTGATGGCACCTCGGCCATCGCAGACGTCATGGCGTTGACGGCAAGCCCTGCCAACGCCAAGGCTGGCCAGGCGTTCATCGACTTCATGCTCTCGAAAGAAGCACAGGAAATTCTGGATGGCGCCGGCCGTCGCCCTGTTCGTTCAGACGTTGTGACCAAAAGTGCGCTCACGCCCCTGAGCAAAATCAAGGTAATCGACTACAACGACGATTGGGCCGGGGCAAACAGAACACGCATCCTGGCCAAGTGGAACGAATTGCTGCTGAGCAAGAAGTAAGCGTGACAGGTCAGCTCGGTTAGTTGGCGACAGGAGTGCGTGCAATGCCGCATGTTCAGCTAGCCGGGCTTAAAAAAGCCTACGGTTCCCACGTTGCGCTTCAAGACATCAGCCTGGATATTGAGCGAGGGCACTTCTTCACCCTGCTTGGCCCCAGCGGCTGTGGCAAAACCACGCTCCTGCGGGCCATTGCGGGCTTTCATCGTCAAGACCAGGGTGACATCCTATTAGAGGGACAGTCGATCAGTCACCTCAACGCCAATGAGCGCGATGTCGGCATGGTGTTTCAGGACTATGCCGTCTTCCCCCACTTAAGCGTCTTTGACAACGTTGCATTCGGACTGGTACAAAAAAAGCTAAGCCGAAGCGAGATTCAACAACGCGTATCAGACATTCTGGCCACGGTTCAGCTGGAGTCTTATGCCCAGCGCATGCCCCATCAATTGAGCGGGGGACAACAGCAGCGTGTCGGTCTTGCCCGGGCATTGGTCATACGCCCGAAAGTGCTGTTGATGGACGAACCCCTGTCCAACCTCGACGCCAAACTTCGTGTCGACTTGCGACGAGATATCCGAGCCCTGCAACAGCGATTGGGCATCACAACCCTGTATGTCACCCACGATCAGGAAGAGGCGCTCTCGTTGTCTGATCAGATTTGCGTGATGCACAACGGCGTTGTTCAGCAAGTCGGCAGCCCCTGGGACATTTACCAGGCGCCTGCCAACCGATTTGTCGCAACCTTTGTAGGGAGCAACAATTTTTTTGACATCGACAGACGGGCCGACGGGCAGTCGTACTTGCTGGGGCAAGCCATCGATGGGCATCTCCCAGACGACCGACTGATGCGCCCCGGTATCGGCGCCAGTGTTCGGCCCGAAAAAATAAAAGTCAACGCCAGCCTGCAGGGACCAGGCATCCAGATCGCCGGGCGAATCCGCCAGAGTATGTTCTCAGGGCGCGAGCTCCAACTCACTGTGGAGGTCGAAGGGTACGGTGTCGTGGATGCCTTGGTCAGCCCCTCCGTAGACAACGTCAACCTGCATCTGAACGACGCTGTGCAACTGAGCATTGCCAGCGCAGATCTGCAATATTTTGAGCCGGGCGAGACCGGCGCGCGCATCCCGTGAGTCAGCCATCTGGGGCACTGCGTTGGATGAGCCAGCGAGTGCGGCTGGACTTTTGGTCGGTGATCATGGGGCTATCCCTCACCGTTATCGGACTGATCCTTATTGGGCCCCTGCTACGCGCCCTGATCATGGGCTTGATGGATCCAGATTCTTCGTCTATCAGTTTCGCGGGCTACGTCAAACTTTTGACCCACCGCTATTACCTTGGCGCCATTGGCAACACCTTGCTGGTAGGCGTGGGCGGCATGATCGGTGCCTGTTTGCTGGGCGTGCCTCTGGCCTATTGCACCGCCCGATACGTCGTCAAGGGTCGAAATCTGATCACCACCCTAGCGGTTCTGGCGCTGGTATCGCCACCCTTTATCGGCGCCTACTCTTGGATCATGGTTTTAGGCAAAAACGGCTGGTTAACCAATCAGTTTAAGAATGTCGGCGTGGAGCTGCCCAGCATTTACGGCGCCGGGGGCATCATCTTGGTCTTTAGCTTGAAATTTTTCCCCTTCGTTTATTTGATGACTGAAGGGGCCTTGCGCAACATTAACCGGTCGCTCGAAGAGGCTGCGGAAAACCTTGGCTGTTCATCTTGGCAACGCCTGACTCGGGTGACGCTGCCACTCGTTCTGCCGGCCACCAGTTCGGGGGCCATTCTGTGCTTCGTGCTGTCAATCGCTGACTTTGGCACCCCCTCCATCATTGGCCGCGACTTCAGCACCCTGTCTACCCTGGCCTACAACCAATACACCTCCGAGATGGGCGGCACCCCCACCATGGCGGTCAGCATTTCAATGCTGATGATTGTGATTTCTATGCTGGCAGTCCTGCTGCAGCGCCACCTCATCAGCAAACGACGCTATGCCAGCGCTTTGACCACAAAGCACTTACAAAGGCCCATAGCTGGCGCATACGGATTCGCGGTACATCTGGGCTGCTACGGCATCGTGGCGCTGGCCACCCTACCAATTGCTGTGGTGATCTACACCTCGTTCTTGCAGACCAATGGTCCTGTTTTCAGCGGGGGATTCGGGCTTAACAGCTACGCGAGAGTCATCACCGAGGTGCCTGATGTGATTCTCAATACCTTTCGCTTTGCGCTAGCGGCAACAGTGCTCATCACAGCAGCTGGGGCACTGATGTCGTATTTAATTGTTCGCCAAGAAACGCGCCTTGCTGGGTTTCTCGATGCTGTGCTGATGGTTCCTTACGTCGTTCCCGGCGTGGTGATGGCCATTGGCTTTCTCCTAACCTTTAACAGGCCGCCTTTCGACCTTGTGGGCACAGGCGCCATCATCGTGCTCATCATGTTCATACGGCGTCTGCCCTATGGCGTTAGAGCGACCAGCTCGGTGCTGCGACAAATCAAACCTTCTATTGAAGAGGCGGCGATCAGCTTGGGCGCCTCACCTGCCAAAGCGTTTCTTAAAGTCACCATTCCTCTGATGCTTCCGGGCATCATCGCTGGGGCCATGATGAGCTTTATCACCGCCATCAACGAGCTGTCTTCAACCCTCTTGCTCTATACAGCCCAGACTACCACCATGCCAGTGAAGGTTTACATCGCAGTTCTGGACGGAGAATTCGGTATTGCAGCAGCCCTTTCCACTATATTGCTGGCAAGCTCCGGCGTTTGCGTTTATGGCGTACTGCGTTTTTCGCAGTCCAAAGAAGGTGCGTTTGTTTCATAAGGTACGGCTGGCGCTACGCCCAACAAGGCCCGGATGTGCCGCATAAAAGCACCACTGTGCTTCAACCTCAAAACGACCCACCGATCATCGAAGTTCCGACATGAACACCAAAATCCTGGTCACTGGAGGGGCTGGCTACATTGGCTCCCACACCACGCTCGCCCTATTGCAGGCCGGCTTTGAGGTGGTGGTGCTTGACAACCTGTGCAACAGCTCGCGCACAGCCCTGGAAGCCGTCGAGCGCATCGCGGGGCGTGCCGCCGTATTTGTCGAAGGCGATATCCGTGACGCCAACGCCCTTAATCATTTGTTCGCCGCACACCCAGTGCATGCTGTGTTGCACTTTGCCGGGCTTAAAGCTGTTGGTGAAAGCGTCGCCCAACCGCTGCGGTATTACGACAACAATGTGCACGGAAGCCGCGTTTTGCTGCAGGCCATGGCTGATGCGGGTGTGTACCGCTTTGTTTTTAGCTCTTCGGCCACGGTGTACGGCGACCCAATCAATTTACCCATTGCCGAGAGCGCCGGGGTTGGGCAGCCAACCAACCCTTATGGGCGCACGAAGCTGATGATTGAAGACATGCTGCGTGACCTGTCCGCGTCAGACCCGCGCTGGCGTATCGCCATCTTGCGCTACTTCAACCCGGTAGGCGCCCACCAAAGCGGACTTATCGGCGAAAACCCCAGGGGCATCCCCAACAACCTTTTGCCTTACATGGCCCAGGTCGCCGCGGGCAAATTGCCCGAGCTGTCGGTTTTTGGCAATGATTACCCCACACCGGACGGCACTGGCGTGCGTGACTACATTCACGTGGTTGACCTGGCACGGGGGCACCTCAAAGCTCTACAGGCCTTGCAGACCCGCCCCGGCACCAGCGTCTGGAATTTAGGTACAGGACAAGGGTTTAGCGTGTTTCAAATGATTGCAGCGTTTGAACAAGCCAGCGGCAAATCCATCCCCTACAAAATCATGCCGCGCAGGCCAGGCGATATTGCCAGCTGCTACGCCGACCCCTCGAAAGCCCAACAGGAACTCGGGTGGAGGGCCCAACTTGGCCTGACCGAGATGATGCAAGACACCTGGCGTTGGCAGGAGAACATGGTTTAGCGGCGATCACTGCCTAATCTTGAATACCGACGATCGACTTCGGGTTTCTACGTAACCCCGAGAAAGCAAACGGGGGCGATACTGCGCGTTTTGCGCTGGGCTGAGCCCCTACACTGCACGCCAACTCTCGCCGTACAAACCTTGCAATGGTCACTTCCGAGAACAAGCTACCTGAGGTGTTCGAGCAGCGCCTTTACGCCCGCCGTCATCACGTCGACACGCTTAGGGTAAACACAGTTTACGGAGGTAATGCGCCCAACTCCCAGCCTATTGTTTTAGGAGGTTTTTAGTGACCTGGTCAATCCTGGTTCGTGATGAGAACGGACATTTCGGTGTCGCGATCGCGAGCCGCTTTTTCTCCGTGGGGTCCCTATGTGTCCATACACGACGAGGCGTGGGTGCCTTGTCAACGCAAGCATTGATGAACCCGCTGTACGGCCCTGGGGGCATAGAGGCTCTGGCTGGGGGCAAATCGGCTGCCGAAACAGTCGCCGCACTGATCGCCAGCGATGAGGGCCGCGCCCAACGTCAGCTCCATGTTCTGCCAGCCCACGGGCCTGGTGCTGCGCACACCGGCTCAAGCTGTGAGGACTGGTGCGGTCATCTGGTGCGCGATGGCTTAAGTGTGGCCGGCAATATGCTTGCGGGCCCATCTGTGATTGAAGCCACCGCACAAGCTTACCTGGCCAGCAAGCATCTGCCCATGGCCGAGCGACTGTTAGCAGCCATGGACGCAGGTCAGGCCGAAGGCGGGGATAAACGCGGCAAACAGTCCGCAGCGCTTTGCATACAGGCCGATGAAGACTATCTACAACTAGACCTGCGCGTGGACGACCACGAGGAGCCGCTGCAAGAGCTGCGCCGCCTGTATGAAAAAAGTCTGGAGCGGTTTCAACCCTTCCTGGCCTGCTTGGCTGGGCGTGGCCGCCCCAGCGGGCTGACTGATCGCGCGCAGATTGAAGCGCATATCGAGCGCTTTCATGCCCAGCGACTAAATCAACAATGACGGCACTGTTAGAAGTTCACGATCTCAAAACTGTTTTCGCCACCGACGAGGGCGAAGTCACGGTGGTCG
>JAURGS010000128.1 GCA_030833685.1 Rhodoferax sp.
GGGGTGCGGTTTGGTGCCCGCCATGCAACCAGGTCAAGGCAACTGTTTTTAACCGACCCGACTTCATTGCCCGTAGCCAGGCATTTGTCCCGGTTTATGTTGATGGCGACTCCCCGGGCGCCCAGAAAATAGGCGCACAGTTCAAAGTTCGTGGATACCCGACCATGATTTTGTTCAGCCCCGACGGATCTGAGCTCACGCGGGTGCCGGGTGAAATTGATGTGCGCAAATACCTGGAGGTCCTTGACCTGGCCCTGCAGGCGCCCATGTCGGTCAAGGCATCTCTGGCGCTGTTTTCTCAAGGGCAGCCCGATAAGCTGACGGCCAAGGCATGGCGGCAGCTGGCGTATTACGCCTGGGAACAGGACCAGGCCCAGTTGGTCAGCGCAGACAAATTGGTCAAGACCTTGCGGGATCTGGCGCAAGGCTGCCCCGTGCAGGAGAGTGAAGCGGCCAATCGCCTCTTTTTGAAGTCTTTGGTGGTCACAGCGATGGAGTCTGAGGCGCAGCCAGAGCCTGATAAGCAGGTTGATCGAATGCTGTCCCTGTTGAAGGATCCCCGGCTTACCCGCGAGAGCGCAGATGTGATCGGTAACTATGCGGTTGATATCGTCAAGTTGATCACCCCGAAGGCCGGTCCAAAGCGAGATGAGTTGATCGCGGCGTTGAACAAGGCTTTGGAAGGCTTCGGCCAGGATCAAACCCTGACGCGTGCAGACAGGCTCGGAAGCTTTGGCACCCGCTTGTCTTTAGCCAAGCACGTCAATGCAGAGGCCATCGACGCAGGCCTCAAAGAACAGGTTCGTCAGGCTGCCAAGGCGGCTGACCGGGAGATCACCGACATCCACGAGCGCCAGGCTTTGATTCCCACGGCGGCGCACATGCTGGGCCAGGCGGGCTTTGTTGATGAGTCTGATGCCATGCTCAAAGCGGAGTTGCCAAAAGCGGTTGCACCCTACTACCACATGCTGGTTTTGGCATCCAATGCGAAAGCGCGCGGGGATAAGAGCGAATCGGTCGATTGGGCCGAGAAGGCCTGGCAGGGGGCGCAAGGACCCGCCACGCGTCTGCAATGGGGAGCTGGCTACGTCTCGCGTCTGATTGACGTAACGCCCAAGGACGTACAGCGTATTGAGGCTGCTGCCGCTGGGGTTATTGCTGATTTGCAACCGAGTGCCGAAACTTTTTACCATCGAAACCGGCGATCCCTGGAGCGCATGGGGCAGAAGCTGCAAGCCTGGGCAACGGCGCAAAAGCAAGCCCAGCTGGTGCAAAAACTGCAGACGCAACTCAATGGGATATGTGCCCAGCTGCCAGATGGTGAGGAGTCCACCGCGTCTTGTCGCGAGGTGTTCAAGAAGAGCTCCTGAGCGAGCTGCGGGCTAATGGCGACGCCGCCAGAGCCAACAAGTGGCCGCAATTTACCGAGGTTTTCAAATGATCCGAAATTCAGCCTGTGGCCTGTTGGCGATTGCACTGTGGGCCCCGGTGTGGGCTGTTGCCGCTGCGTCCACGACCGTTGGGGGACCTGATCCCATCGTACAGCCAGACGCTCAGTTGAAGGCGCAAGGAATGCCGCCTGTTCGGCAGTCCCTGATTGACGCCGTTCAACCTTACGCTGATTTTCGAGGGTTTGGATTCGTTGACTGGCATCCCAAACGCCTGGAAATGCTGGTTCGGCATCGCGCACCAGGCTCCCAGACAGCGCAAATTTTCCGCTTGCGTGGCCCAGGTGGTGCACTCGAGCAGGTGACTAACTTTGCGGAGCCTGTCTATGGTGCATCGTATGAGCCTCGGGAGGGCCGTTACCTGATCTTGAGTCGGGATACAGGTGGTAATGAGGCATCCCGGGTTTACCGGCTGGACTGGGCAAGTCAGGAACCTGTTTTGTTATCCGACCCGCAGATGCGCAGCAGTGCCCGCTGGACGCGGCGCGGAGATCGCCTGTTGATTGCATCATTACCCTTGGATCGCACCGCCAAGGGTGGTAGCAGAGAGCAGGTGGAAACTGTTTTGAGCTTCGTCGACCCCCTTAATCCCCAGGGACGCACCGAGTTCACACGCCTACCAGGCGGCGGCTGGAGCAGCTTTGTATTTCGACCAGACGACCAGCAAGTCGCCGCCGTTCAGTACCGAACCGGCAGTGATTCTGACCTGGTTTTAATCGATGCCCAAACTGCAAAACCCAAACGTATCTTGCCGGCACCTGGTATGTCACCGGCCGGATTTTTCAGTCCTCGGTGGAGCTTGGACGGTCAGAAGTTGTTCCTGCTTACCAATTTGCATGGCGAATTCTTGCAATTGGCGGTCTATGACATTGCCAAGGAAGAGCTGAAGGTATTGAGCCAGCACATTGCCTGGGACATTGAGTCTTTTACTTTGTCTGAGGACGGGAAATACCTCTTGGCGGTCGTCAACAACAACGGTCGCGATGAGATGCGACTATTTGCTGCGGAAAGTGGCGCGGAGCTGCCCCGTCCAGAAATCCCGCAGGGCGCCATGAGCGCTGGCATTTGGCATGAGACCCAGCATCAGCACTTTGCCTTCTCATTGAATTCACCGAAAAGCCCCGGGGATGTCTACAGTTACGAGGCTGGTGTAGGCGTTCGCAGGTGGACCAGCGCTTATGCAGACCCTCGTGTGAACGCGCAGCTATTTGTCAACCCTGAGTTGGTGCAGACCAAAAGTTTTGATGGCTTGCTTATCAGCGGCTGGCTTTTTCGGCCAGACCCCGCGAAGTTCCCAGGCAAGCGGCCTGTGTTGGTTGATTTCCATGGCGGACCCGAAGGGCAGTCGACGGTGCGCTTCATGGGCCGGTACAACTACTTAATTCAAGAGATGGGTATCGCCTTGTTGTTGCCCAATGTGCGTGGCTCGACAGGATACGGAAAGACTTTTTTGAACCTCGATAACGGATTCAAGCGGAAGGACTCGGTCAAGGATGGCGGCGCTTTTCTGGACTGGATTGCACGCGAGCCTGGCCTGGACGCCGCTAGAGTGGTGGTCAGCGGCGGCAGCTACGGTGGTTACATGAGTTTGGCCATGGCGGTCGACTACAGCCCTCAATTGCGCGGTGCAATTGATATTGTGGGCATCAGCAACTTCGTGACCTTTCTCAAGAGCACTGAAAGTTACCGGCGTGATTTGCGACGCGCGGAATACGGAGACGAGCGGGACCCGCTGATGCGAGACTTTCAGGAGCGTATCGCTCCAGTGAATAACGCCAATTCGATTCGGGTTCCTTTGTTTGTCGTTCAAGGCAAGAACGACCCACGTGTGCCATACACTGAAGCAGAGCAGATCGTTGGTGCTGTGCGTCAAAATGGGCAAGCAGTGTGGTACCTGCTGGCCGAAAACGAAGGGCATGGTTTTGCCAGAAAGTCCAACGCAGACTATCTTTTTTACTCCATGATCAATTTTTTAAAATCTACCCTTTTTGCACATCACTAAGATGACTGAACAAAGGTTACGGATTTCCCTCGTCGTCGCCATCGTTATTGCACTGTTTGCCTTGGTCGCTTGTAACAGGCCAATGGCTGGCAAGCCGTCAGGTGATCAACCTAAGCCCGTTCTGCAACTGCAGGCGCAAGACCTGATTGTTGTTTCCGAGCAAAGTTTTTTAGTAGGGCCTTTGATTTCAGGCTCTATTGAGGCTGAGCGCGTCGCCGATATTCGCTCGGAAATTTCTGCGGTGGTCAAAGCTGTGAACGTGCGCGAGGGCGAAAGTGTTCGCAGCGGACAGCCTTTGGTGCGACTTGACGACGCCGCCATCAAAGACGCCATGTTGTCTGCTGGTGAGGCATTGCGCACCGCAGAGCTTGCCCTGCAGCAGTCTGAGCGCCAACTGCAACGGCTAAACGTTTTGCAGGCGTCCGGCATGGTCACATCGCTGCAAATGGAAGAAGCCCAACTGCGCAGCAACGCCGCGAGCAGCGAGCTTTTGGCTGCAAAGTCCAGGTACGCCCAGGCCGAGCAGCAGCTTGGTCGGACAGCGTCTGATGCGCCCTTTGATGGTGTGGTGAGCAACCTGAAAGTGTCGGTGGGTGACACGGTTCAAGTGGGCAGGGAGTTGCTCAAGCTCATTGATCCGCAAAGCCTGCAGTTTGAAGGCTCTGTCTCCTCTGACTCTGTGTCGCAGATCAAGCCTGGCTTGGGTGTGCGTTTCACGGTAAACGGCTATCCTGAAACGATGTTTATGGGTCGTGTCAGCCGTATCCATCCAGTTGTCAGCAGCCTTCGCCAGGTTGCGGTTGTGGTGTCCTTTTCTGGCACGCAACGGCCCACCTTGAGTGGCTTGTACGCCGAGGGTCAGATTGAATCTGCTGCCAAAAAAGTTCTCGTCATGCCGCCTGCCGCCCTCACTCGGGAGGGAGACTCGTATTACGCTTGGTGCGTGCAGGGCGATAGCTTGAAAAAAACGGCGGTGACCGTGGGTCGACTCGATCCCTTAGGTGTTGTGCAGGAGGTGGATTCGGGCTTGCAGCTTGGGCAGACTTGCCTTCGATTCCCCAACGCTGGGCTAAGCGATGGGCAAAAGATTTCGCGGCAGGCTCCTGTGGCAGCAACACAGGGCAAATCCTAATTCCCCGCTAGCATGGTATTGTCAGATTTCAGTATTCGTCGGCCAGTTGCCATGGTCGTCGTGATCATTGGCCTGATGGCGCTGGGGCTATTGGCGCTCAAAAATTTGCGCGTCAACCAGATACCGGATGTGGAGCAACCAGTGTTGGTGGTGTCCATGGCTTACCCCGGTGCGTCGCCGCAGACAGTCGAGAGTGAAATCCTCAACCGCATCGAAAAGCCACTATTGAGTATTGCGGGGGTGTACCAGCTGCGATCGACTGCATCTGAAAGCAGCGCGCAAATTGTCATGATCTTCAATTTCAAGAAGAACATGATCGAGGCCTCAGACGAGGTCCGCAACGCGATTGCATCCATTCGCTACAAGCTGCCTGCTGAAATGCGTGAGCCGGTCTTGCGCCGGGTTGACCCATCCGCGCAGCCCATCATGCAGATGGCTTTGTCATCAGATCAACTCAGCCTTGCCCAACTGTCCAAAATCGCTGAAGACGATCTGGCCAATCGGTTTAGGTCGGTGGCCGGTGTGGCCGTTGTGAATGTTTCAGGTGGACTAAAGCGCGAGCTGAGTGTTTTGCTGCGATCGGCAAAGCTGCGTGAGTACAACCTGTCGACGGCTGAGGTGGTCTCAGCGTTGCAGCGTCAGAACCTGGCTGCACCCGTGGGGCGCCTGGTGGCTGATGTGCATGAGCAGAGTATTCGATTGATAGGCCGTTTGCAGACCCCGCAGGAGTTCGAAGGCGTGGTGTTGCGCCGCCGTGGTGACGAGGTGATTCGCCTGGGCCAAGTGGCTGAAATTGCCGATGCCTTCGGTGAGGCCAACGGTGCTAGCCTGCGCGATAACAACCCCAATGTGGGCTTATCGGTAATCCGTTCCCCCGATGCCAGTACGGTCTCTGTGGCTGCAGATATCCGCAAATTGGTGGATCAGATCAACAAAGAGTTACCTGCTGGTACCAAAGTGAAGGTGACGCGTGATGGGGGCGAGGAAGCACAAAGCAATCTGAACAATGTGACCGAGGCCTTGGTATTTGGTGCGATGCTGACAATTTTTGTTGTTTATGTATTTCTGAATTCTTGGCGTTCAACGGTTATCACGGCCTTGAGCCTGCCGACATCGGTGGTGACCTCTTTCATCGTGGTCTGGCTCAGCGGCTTTACCTTGAATTTCATGACCTTGCTAGGGCTGTCCTTGGCCATCGGCGTCTTGATTGATGATGCCATCGTGGTGCGTGAAAACATTGTTCGGCGCATGGCTGAGGGCATTGATCGGGTCACAGCGGCCAGACAGGGGACTGATGAAATCGGGCTGGCAGTGACGGCCACCACATTTTCGATTGTTGCGGTTTTTATTCCTGTGGCTTTCATGGGTGGTGGAGCTGGAGAGTGGTTTCGCCCATTCGCACTAACAGTGGCCAGTTCGGTTTTAGTCAGTCTGTTTATCTCGTTTACCCTGGACCCTATGCTTTCAGCGTACTGGGGCGACCCCAGTGTCAATCGCACCGCAGAGTCAAGGCGTGTTTTGGGGCGGTTACTCGCGCGCTTTAATGTTTGGTTCGATCAGCGCGCCGATGGGTACGGTCATGTGATCAATTGGGCCTTGAAGCATCGTCGCTCGATGGCCTTGATCGCCGTTCTCAGCTTGGTAGGTGCGGTTGCCTTACAGGCCCGCTTCGGTGGTTCGAGTTTTTTACCAGTCTCCGATACCGGTACGCTTGCCGTGGACGTTCGCACCCCGCCGAGCACCAGCCTGAGTTATGCCCGCGCCAAGATCGAGCAGGGAGCGCGCATCGCCCATGGGCTGCCAGAGACACAGGCCACCAATAGCAATGTCAATAGCGAAGGCGGGCGCATCTATGTGGACATTGGCAAGAGCACGCAGCGTAAGCGAAGTGCTGCGCAGATCGCGGCCGACTTACGGGACAGGCTGACAGCTCTGGTGGGTGCTGAATACGTGGTGATCGATGACTTGAATCAGGGCGCGCGCAAGCCAGTCCAGATTCAGTTCTCTGGGCCTGATCCGGTGCGCTTGCTCGACATCACGCGAGCCTATATGGCGCAACTGCGTGATGTACAAGGAGCTGTTGATGTTGGGCTGTCCGAGCAGGAAGCCAAGGACGAGCTGCAGGTCCATCTTCGTCCTGGGATTACGACCACATTAGGTTTGTCGGTTGCTGATTTGGACCAGACCTTGCGCGTGGCGTTTGCTGGCGTCGAGGTGGGCGACTGGGTTGACCCGTCTGGGGAGGCACGAGACGTGGCTATTCGCCTGCATCCGCAGGACCGACAGGACGCCCGCAATTTGAAGCAGTTACCCGTTTTGGTTGCAGGCACACTGCAAACCGTGCCGCTGGGCGATATCGCAGACATAAGCTGGGGGAAAAGCCCATCCAGAATTGGGCACCTCGACGGCAAGCGTACGGTTACTGTATCGGCCAATGTGCAGGGGCGATCAGCGGGTGAAGTGATCCAGGAGGCCATGGCACT
>JAURGS010000129.1 GCA_030833685.1 Rhodoferax sp.
TTCCCCTCGGATTTGAGTAGCGGGTAACTATGGAGTCCAATCCCATAGACAGGAGATTGGACATGAAGAGAAGATTTAAGGAGAGAAGCTTTGGTACTGAAACTCCTAACTTATGTGTGGCAAAAGCCCAAGCCGCACATCATTCGAGAAAGCATGAAATGAAAACTCTTAAAGCGCTTTTTATGCAAGGTCTGTTGATAGCTGGATTAGCCTTCGCTGCGTCAAGTCCTGTAATGGCCAGGCAGTGCGTTAAAAATAATTCAGCCACATCTTTGAATGTGCAGTGGTACAACCAAGGCGGATCCCCCGATAGAAACGCCAGCATGGATATAGTTCTCGCTGGTAAGCTGGCTTGCCAAAACAATGCCACGTTGGGATTTTCTACCGTGTCATGTAATGGTTGCGCGTGGGGGCCGGCCGCTGCGAAGACCGCTATCATTGCAGGTGGCGTTGCCCTCTTTGGCGTTTGCGTCGTTGCCACTTCCGGGGAGTGCGTTTTAAATGCGCCAGGCTTCGCAGCTGACACTGTAGCGGCAGTTAAATCTGTTCCACGGACATTCAATGGGCAGTTAATCGTGGCACCGAGCGCAGGAAAGACGGTAACCATTACCGGAACCGCAGTCGGATTGAACGTTCAATAATCGGCAATGCTGCGGGTGGCTAGCACGGCTACCAAGGCTGATGACTAACGCCTGCGCTCTTGTCGCACCGCATGTGCGACAAGACGCTTCCACCGCCCAGACCAACGCTCACGGAGCGTCGGTCTAAACGGCCTTTTGTTCGGGTAGCGTAGCTTCTGTCAGCCGGTAGTAGTTTATGGCCGAGAAAAAGAATACGCCGAAACTATAAGAATTAACGAGGCACCCTCTTCCTGTGGCCTTTCGGGATGAGTGGCAATCTAGATTTCCGGCGCCGCGCCGTGGAGAAAACAAGATCACCAGACCAGAGCGACGGGAACTCCCGCGCAAGACTCAATATGCAACGCCACCAAGCTCATGCAAGATGTAGCTCCACTGGCTGGTTATGTTTCGCCAAGCCGGGTCTCCAGATGGCCGCTTAAAGACTGAGGTCTGGACGAAAACCAGTTTACTTTTCGGCTGTACAAAGATCGCCTGTCCATAGATTCCTTGAAGAGCAAAGGTTTTCTCGGACTTCCCAAAAAGCCAGGTTTGATAGCCGTATCCCCAAAAAGACGTGGCAACCCCAGGCTTGAATGCCTCGGGAACCAGCTTGGGATCGGTTGCCCGCATTAAAAATTCGTAAGGAATCACTTGGACATCACCCACCTTCCCATCATTGGCTAGCAAAACGCCAATCTTTCCCCAGTCTCGCAGCGTGGCATAGAAGGCACTTTCACCCAACTCGACCCCATCACTGGCAGCCACCGCCCAGTAGGCATCATCCTGCGCACCTATTGGGTCCCACAACCATTCTTTCGTCAGGTCGGCTATCGTGCGTTGTGTCGCCCCTCGTAAGACATGCGCCAGGACGGACGTCTGAGCACTGCCGTAATTAAAACGAGTCCCCTCGGGAAATTCACGCTGGTTGAAGCTGGCAACAGTCTTAGCAAAAGCTTGTCTATCGTTTGACAGAACAGCCCCCCTAACCCATTTAACGATATCGCTGTCAGGTTCATAGCTGTACTCGTTGAACTTCACACCAGACGCCATGCGAAGCAGAGACTCAATTTTGGTTTCGCCCCACAGCGTGTTCTTGATGTCGGGGACATATTGCGAAGCCTTATCGTCCAGCGACTTGATGTAACCTTTTTCTAAAGCAATGCCAACGAGCATGCCGGTAATCGTCTTAGCCATCGAGAACGACCGGAACGTGGAACGGCTGTTTCTGTCGTACTGGTAGTTTTCGTAAACAATTTCACCGTCTTTTAAAACCATCATGCTGGTTGCTCGTTGGGAAGCAAAGTACTTATCCCATGCGCCGCCCGGCTTAGCCTGAGGCGGTGCCGCCTCTATGGCTCTGAGCGCCCTTGGATTGGGAGAGGCTGGAACCTTGGATCCGACCGGGTTACTGAAGCTGTAAACCCGGCATTTTGGGTTGTTGCTGTACTCATAAAAATGTTTACAGGCTGGATAGCCCTCGAGTTTGCCCAACTCGACCTCATCAACTTCGGCCTTACTCGCCGGCAAAAACGCCACCGAACCAATGACCAATCCGGTCAAGGTTGCACGAACCATGAGGTGGCGATCAAACAAGTCAAAAATTCCCATGACTTAGCTCCTCTGACGTCGCGAATCAGCTTTTTCAGTTTCAGGTGTTTTTAGCTTATCCTGACAACGAAGTGAGTAAATATTAGCGCCAAGAAGACGATCGGACCTGTGGGCGACAGAGCGGAAAAACCAAAGTACTGCCAAATCAAATTCCCTGTTCTTGAATGAGAAGAATTTGCCACCTGGACATGGACGCCTTCTATGCGTCAGTGGAGTTGCTGCGTTATCCGCAGTTGAAAGGCCTGCCAATTGTTATTGGTGGCTCCCGCAATGCCCAAGGCCGAGTACCCCAGCCCAGTGCCGATCAGCCCTTGAGCAAAATCGCCGTCGCCAGCTTTCCTCGGCTGGCTGGCTACACCGGTCGCGGTGTGATCACGACCGCCACCTACGCGGCACGCCAATTTGGCATTGGCTCTGCCATGGGTCTGATGAAAGCCGCCAAACTATGTCCTGAGGCGATCCTGCTCCCGGTGGACTTCCCGCGGTACCGACACTATTCACAGACCTTTAAAAAAATAATTGTCGATATCGCCCCCACCATGGAAGACCGCGGTATCGACGAGGTTTACATTGACTTCACAGATGTACCCGGTGGTCAACGCGAAGGGGGGCGTGTCCTGGCCCGCTTGATTCAAAAAACTATTTTTGAGGAAACTGGACTGACCTGCTCTCTTGGCGTGGCACCCAACAAGCTGCTGGCCAAAATGGCAAGCGAATTCAACAAACCCAATGGGATCGCAATTCTTTTTGAGGAGGACCTCGAGTCACAGATATGGCCCTTAGCCTGCAACAAAATCAATGGAATTGGCCCGAAAACAAGCCAAAAGTTAGACCGCCACGGTATCCAAACCATAGGGCAGCTCGCCCAGCGTGATCTCAACTGGCTGATCGACCAGTTCGGCCAAAAAACCGGTATGTGGATGTACGCGTCGGCGCGCGGTCAGGACAGTCGGCCCGTTGTGGTGCACAGCGAGCCAGTCAGCATCAGCAGAGAAACCACATTCGAGCGGGATTTACACGCAAAGCGGGACCGGGCTGCGCTGGGTGAAATTTTCACCCAGCTGTGCCAGCAGCTTGAGCAAGACCTAGAGCGCAAAGGCTATGTGGCCAAATCAATCGGCGTCAAAGTCCGCTTTGATGACTTCAGCATCATGACTCGCGAGATGACGATTGAACAACCCACCCGAGTGGCATCCATGATTCGACAACATGCCGGTTTATGCCTGAAACGTTTGCCGCTGCAGCGTGCTATCCGGCTTCTGGGCGTTCGCGCATCCAATCTTCGGCTTGCAGAACACAAAGGAACATCTGCACATGAGCCTAGGGGTGGTCCAGCTGACAAGCTCCACGCGCCCGACCCTCAACTGTTTTAGGCCAAAGCCCTATGGACGGCTGACCACCTGGCTGAAAGCCCGACGATCCCTCTATTGCCGTGCGTTGCGAATGTTATCTGGAGTCGCCTGCGGCGCACTGCTGCGAAACGGATTGATGTCCAGTCCGCCTCGGCGGGTATAGCGCGCATACACGCTAAGCGTATGGGGGCGACAACGCGTCCAAATGTCCATGAACATCCGCTCTACGCAATGTTCATGAAACCCTGTGTGCTGCCGAAAGCTGACGATGTAGCGAAGCAAGCCCGCATGGTCTATTTGCGGCCCAAAATAGCTGACTTGCACCGACCCCCAGTCCGGCTGCCCCGTGACTGGACAATTCGTTTTAAGCAGGTGGCTGACCAGAGTTTCGGTGACGGGCTCTTCTTGCTTAGCTGCGGTCAAAAATGCAGGTTGTGGCGTGTAGACCGAGCAATCCAGGTCCAAACGGTCAAGGCTCAGGCCCTCCAGCTCGCCCAGTCGCTGCTCGCTAAAAGTTTCAGGCGAAATCAACTTGACACCCACTGCGCAGCGCATAGCGCCACCATTCCAAACAGCAGCGCTCAAGTCTGTGGCAATGGTTCGTTTCACAGCCTGAACATCACCAAACTCGCTCTGGCTGAAGCTGCCCAAGTACAACTTTAAAGACTTGCTCTCTACCAAATGAGTTGATTGGCAAGGCACGGTAATGTGTGCAATCGCAAGCTGCGGCTTGCCCCTTCGATTCAGCCAACTGAGTTCGTACGCCGTCCACTGATCAGCGCCCAAGAAAGGTACTTGATCGCCCAGACCCATTTCCTCACGCTGAGGCGCACGGGCAATCGGAAACAACAGGGAAGCGTCGTACCGGTCGGCGTATGCCGTACCTTGCCCCAACCTGGATTGATCGATAGTCGTCATGACATTGAATTTTTAGAAGTAAAGCATTCCCGAAATTGGTCACAGCCACAAAAGAGCTACCCCCAAGGAAAGCGCACGCAGTTAGGTCGGCCGAACCTCAAAACCCAAAAAAATCGACGGACAAAGAACATTCAGCCGCGCGGTTGAATAAAGCGCCTGGCAAAAATTGGCAGTACAAAACCGATTAAAGCCACCACCAGAAAACTCATCGCCAGGGGTGAACCATACAGAACTGACAGTTCACCATCGGAAATCGTCAGCGCTCGTCGTAAATTTTTCTCCATCAATTCGCCCAGCAAAATGCCCAAAATAACGGGAACCATGGGGACTTCGAGCTTGCGAAGCACCCAGCCAAGCAATCCGAAACCGACCATCACCAACAGGTCAAACGTCGAATTGGTGATGCCGTAAATACCGATGAATGAAATCATCGCCACTGCAGGCATCAGGTACATCGATGGGATCTTGAGCAGACGCGTAAACAGCCCCACCATCGGCAAGTTAAGCGCCAGGAGCATGAAATTACCGATAAACAAAGCGGCTATGAGACCCCAAACCACATCTGGCTGCTGCTGAAACAGCAAGGGGCCCGGCGTGATGTCCAAGGCCATCAACATTGCAAGTAATACAGCAGTTGTCCCAGAACCTGGTACTCCCAATGCCAACATCGGCACCAACGCGCCCCCGGCTGCAGCATTGTTGCCAGCCTCCGGCGCCGCGACGCCGCGTGGGTCGCCCTGACCGAACTGACCAGTCTTGCCAGCAGTCCTCTTCTCCAAGGTATAGGCTAGAAACGAACCAAGCGATGCCCCAGCGCCAGGGAGCACGCCAGCAATAAAGCCGACGACCGTGCCTCGCCCCATGGAACCACTGGTTTGCTTGATCATTGACCAAGGGGGCACGACCCGACCCAGCTCCGGCATAGTGGCCGTGGTGTGACTTCCGACCTTGCCGCGCTCTTCAATAAATAGGAACACCTCGGAAAGTGCGAACATGCCAACAATCGCCACCAGGAAGTCAATTCCGTCGTACAAATGCACATTACCAAAAGTGAATCGTGGCACGCCCGTCTGCCCATCCACACCTACAAAAGCCAAGGTCAAGCCCAAACAGGTGGCAAATGCAGCTTTCGCCTGATTACTGCTGGTAACGCCTCCCAGAGTTGCAAACGCCAGCGTGAACATGGCAAAGTACTCGGCCGGGCCGAACAACAATGCGACCTCAACCAATTGGGGCGCCAGCACGACCAAACCAATCGTGGCAACGAACGCGCCCACAAATGATGCGATACCGGAAATCGCCAATGCCTCGCCCGCCTGGCCTTTGCGCGCCATCGGATAACCATCAAGCGTGGTCATCATGGCGGGTTCATCCCCGGGAATATTGAGCAGGATGGAAGAGATCCGACCTCCATACATAGCGCCGTAATACACGCTGGTCAACAAAATCAAAGCGGGTGTCGCAGCCAATCCGGTTGTGAATACGACCGGAATCATGATCGCCACACCATTGGACGGCCCTAAACCCGGCAAGGCGCCGATCACAGTACCGAGGAAAACACCCACAAAAGCCAGAAAAAGGTTTTGCCAAGTCAACGCGACCCCAAAACCCGACATCAACGCATTCAATGTATCCATGCTGCTCACCTGACTTTCAAAATCCCCAAGGCCCTTTTGCCAGGTTGATACTCAATGCATGCTGGAAAACCACATAAATACCCAGCGAAATGAGCACCCCACCCATCAGCGCCTGCCGCCACGTCGCACCCAGGCGCCAAGACAAGAAAGATGTCGTCACGGCCGTTGACGCGACAAATCCAGCCACTGGCAAGGCGTAGGCATAAATCACCAGCACTGCGGCGGTCACCATGAGTTCTAAAACTTTGAACAAACCAGGCCAGTGCGGCTCTGCATCTGGCTTAAAAAACATAACCAACCCTGACACCGCCATCAGGCCTGAGATTAGCAACGGGAACGCCTTGGGGCCCAGAGGATCCTGGATAAAACTTTCCTGAATCTGAGTTCCGGCCCAGGCCATGAGAGCCGCAAACAACAAGACAACGACAGCGAATATGCGATCACTCATAGAGCCACCTTGCTCAATGGATATCGGTTGACAACATTGGTCAAGAAAAAGGCCTGCCGCCCATCAAGAGCAACAGGCCAATTCCAATCAGGGCAACTTATTTGATGATGCCGATTTCTTTAGAAAGCGCCTGAATCTCGTCGACTGACTCTTTCACAAATTTTTGAAAAGCAGCGCCGCGCAGGTTCAAAGGCTCCATACCGTTTTTGGCCATGGTGGCCTTCCACTCTTTAGAGTCATAAACTGTGCCGATCTGTTTGACCCAGAAGTCGTAGGCATCTTGACTCATGCCGCCGGGCGCGTAAAAACCACGCCAATTTGCACCCACGGCATCAAGCCCTTGCTCTTTGGCAGTGGGGAATTTGGCAAAGTCGCCGCCCAAACGCTCTGGCGCCAACACGGCGAGCACTTTGACCTTGCCAGCGTCTACAAAGCCTTTGGCTTCAGAAA